>CALCPT010000033.1 GCA_937897265.1 uncultured Alcaligenaceae bacterium | reverse complement strand
GTGCGAAATGTCAAACGCAAGCATATCGCCGACTTCGATGTCAGCGCCGGTGGGGATACTCATAAACGCATGCTGATCCATCATGGCTGTAATTTTCCAGTCGCTTGGCGCGAGTTGAGGCGCCTGACTGATGCCCGGCCGATAGTGTAACGAAGTGATCGGCATCCCAGCGTCAAACGCCGCGTCGCGCTTACCCAGAGCGATAATCGCTCGGTTCGACTCAGGTATAGCTTGTACATAGGCCCACAGTTGCAGTGCAGGTAACAAGCTGCGACCCATGTCGCGCGCAACAGGGTTACTGGCCTGTATGCGCTTTTCAGCGTTGAGATACACACCCACATCGTGCGTCAAATAGCAGCCTGGTCTTAAGATGACCTGCAAGGTTTGATTGTTCGCTAGGCGCTTATTACCAAACTCTTCAGCGACAACGTCAAACCAAGCAGAGCCCGCGCCACTGAGTATCACGCGCGGCTCTTTAAACTTGTTTTGTAGCGCTAGCGCCTGCGTTCGGGCCAGCACATGTTGCAAGAGACTTCTAATCGCTGCCTCTTCGCTTAAAACACCTTCATAGAGCTCAACGCCGACCAGACTTAACGCTTGTGGCCAACGTGCGATGGCGTCAAGCACGCTCTGCTCCTGTGTGAGATCGCGTATCCCAGTGCGTCCACCACCTACTCCATATTCGAGCAATATTTTTAATGTTTGTTTGTGCTCAGAAAAATACTTGCCAAGCGCGTCAGCGTTTGCCGCTGAATCAACAATGCAACAAAAGTAGAAACTTGGATCAGCCTGTTGCAAGCGGGCGATGATCGCCATATTGCCTTTGCCGACCAATTGGTTTGCCATAATGACGCGAGGGATGCCGTGCGTCGCCGCGGCTTGGACTTGCGAAGCTGTTGCAAGGGTAATGCCCCAAGCACCGTGCTTGAGCTGCATTTGAAACAGCTCTGGGCTCATAGTCGTTTTGCCGTGCGGAGCAAGTTCGACGCCGTAGCGTTCGATAAACTGCTTCATCCAGACTAGATTATGTTCGATGCGGCTCTGACGTAAAACAGCAACTGGCAAGCTCACATCTTCGTTCAGAATATTCCAGCCTAGCGAGCCACTCGCTGCGAAGGTGCTACCTGAGGGTACATAGCCTAAACCTTTGCCCAGCGTGTCGAGTTGTGTGTTTCGAATCAGATTTCCATGCATAACTAAGCGTTACCTGAAGTGTTGAAGGAGTCCCCGCGAGGGTGTGTCATCGAGTTTGAAGCTGCTTATCAGGCAACTAACTTATAGAGCGACCAACCCAAGTTCAAAACAACCAAGGCCATGAGCGTAAAAAAAGTAAATTTCATTCCAAGCACTCGCTTGCTGAAATCGGGTGGCGGTGTGTTGATGCCGATCGCGTGAATCAAACGCCCAATAATAAGCGCCAGGCCTGGGATCGCAACTAACCACCAAGTGGCACCGTTTAACTCAAGGCAAGCGAGTAATATCAGTCCAAACGGAACATACTCCGCGAAGTTGCCTTGGGCGCGAATGGCGCGCTCAAGATCTTCGTGGCCGCCGCTTCCCAGACCCACTTTATTCTTTCTTCTCAATCCAATGACGTTGAAAGATAGTCTGATGAAGACGGTTGTTAATACGGCGGCGATGATTGAGGTGACGATTAGCATTTGCTCATTACTTTAGAAGTGCGGTTGACTGAAGAGACTTTCCATTCAGATCCCAATCTGAAAAAGTTACCTTCTGAATCCCTGGGTTTTCAAACGACCGGATGCTGTAGCTTTTTGACTTTAAATTGGCGACCACCACCCACTCTGTAAACTCATACGAATTCACGCCACCACCATAGCCACTAGAGCTATCCAGATGAATCGCGCCGAATGGGATATCAAAATTATTCATGATGTGCCAAGCTCTACTTTCTTGAATGGCAGTGGTGGCGGCGGGAGTATTTAGCGCAAATTGTGAAACTCGAATAAAGCGATCGGGGCTCAAAAAGCTACCTGGTAACCCATGCATACCGTTTCCAGAGCTAGCCGCTGTAAATTTTTGACCGTTAACTGTTAGTGGCGCTTTATCCGTACCCGACAAATTGACGTAGTTACCGATATTTTGAAGATGCCACGAAAAGGCTGGGTCGTTGGTCATTGTGCCAATCGTGTTATCGGTCATGACTAACTTGCCTTCAAGATACTCAACCACCAAACTTTTGCCCTGCGAATCATGCAAGGTCATTCTCGCTTTCGCGACACCACCCCATTCTTTGAGCGGCGCACTGTTCACGAACATCTTTGGTAGCGCCTCTTTCACCTCTTGCACCGTGGCAAAGTTGGTTAAGGCATACAACAGTAATTGCTGTGGCGCGATGCTGTTAGAAGACTGTTCTTGTGTAGGATTTTGGTATTGAGCCGTATTCGGGGCATTTAATAATCCACCTGCAAGCCCAGCTTCATTCATCCCATCTACATAAAGCGGCAAACCAAAGGCATTGGCGCCAAGTGTTGCATATTTAGCAACCCAATTTTTACCCGAACCGGGCACACCATCAATGCCAACCCCTTGAAAGGCGTAGCCACGTGGGGTTTTCAATATCGCGGATTTGAGAGGAATCCCGAACTCCATAGTTCTGCCATAGACGCGACCGTCATCAGTACCCGCCAAGACCATTGAGGTGCATGCCTGAGCTTGGGATAACCCTAAGAGACATGATGTTAAAGAGCAGAGGAGATAGTTAATTTTTTTAAACATGAATGGCCCTTTGTGCAGTTCATTAAAGAAAAAATACGGGTTTTAGCCCTTGGGCGAAGTCGCATTGTTGTTCTCAGTATTAGTGAAAGACGCAATGGCCACCCTGAGGCTGAGAGAACGATCGCTAGCCTGTCTCTATGGTAGGCGTTGGGCTTTAATTTGGCAATCATCACGCTGTCAAACGATGTTTCTCTGCTCTCTTATTGTTTCACTACATACCTGTTTATCCCCAGTCTTTTGCCTGTTGAGCGAGATGTCGTTTAAATATTGTCGCGATAGGGGATAGTTTTTTACCTTTTGGCTTCACAATATGCCAACTTGATTCAATAGGAAATTCTTTGCATTTGAAAATCGCAACATCTTCTTGATCCGACTTTTCGCCTAGAGAGTATTTAGAGAGAACCGCGATACCTAAGCCGCCTATCACCGCCTGCTTAATTGCTTCATTGCTTCCTAGTTCGAGCCTGACATCGGGCTTAAACTTCAGTTTCTTAAAGTGTGCATCGGCGGCCATTCTGGTGCCCGAACCTTTTTCTCTCAAAATAAATTTTTCATTTTTGAAGGCAGCCAGATCAATATTTTTTTTGTTAGCAAGAAAATGCCCTTTGGCGGCGACTAACAACAAAGGGTTCGGCATAAACACTTCGTCGTCTATCTCTAGGTGCAGCGGAGGTTGCGACATGATGTAGAGGTCGTCTAAGTTCTCTTCGAGTCTTTTCACGACGCCATCACGATTCAGTATTTCTAAAGCGATATCGATTTGCGGATACTGTGAGCAGAAAGTTCCTAATATTCTGGGAATGAAATATTTGGCCGTACTCACAACGGCAACCTTTAATTTGCCTCGTGTTAAGCCCTTGAGGCCATCAATTTGCTGTTCAAAGGCTTCCCACTCGCCAGAAATTGCCCTTGCGGTTTTGGCGAGCTCAATACCCATCTGAGTCAAATGCACTTTTCTGGCGACTACCTCGTAGAGGGGTACCCCTATTGCGTCGGTGATATCTTTTAGCCCCATTGATGCGGTGGGCTGAGTGACATGCACTAAGCGTGCCGCCGCACTGACACTGCCGGTTTCTGCCAGCGCCATAAATAGGCGTAATTGTCTAAAGGTGATATTCATAGGTTTTTATCTATATATATAGATCATAAATTCGATTTTACTTGATATGTTTATTTCCCTAGAATCGTTTGAAAAGGAAAATCCGTGACAAACCTTCTAGACCCCTCCATCCTGTTTTTCATCTTCGGCATCTTCGCTGGGCTCGTTAAGTCCAATCTGGAAATTCCTCAGCCGATCTCGCGCTTTCTTTCGTTATACCTTCTGATGGCCTTGGGTTTGAAAGGGGGGTTTGCGCTGAACAACTCAGGCTTTACTGCTGAGATTGCTGTCAGTATCGGGTTAGCAATCGCCTTAGCAATTGCTGTCCCATTGCTCGGTTATAACTTGCTAAAACGGAAATTAGATAAGCTGGATGCTGCTGCGATCGCAGCCACCTATGGATCGATCAGTGCAGTCACCTTTATTACAACTACACAAGTATTAGATCAAGCTGGAATTAGTTATGGAGGCCACATGGCCGCCGCAATGGCGTTAATGGAATCGCCCGCGATCATCATCGCAATTGTTCTTGCTAATCGGATTCGGCAGCAACGCTCAGAGCAGAAGACGTCTCACACCTCAATCGGCAAGGTGCTTCACGAATCTTTCACCGATGGCGGGCAACTGCTCTTATTGGGATCGGTAGCGGTTGGTTTGATATCGGGCGACGCGGGGCATAAAGTGATGGCTCCGTTTTCGATCGATTTGTTTAAAGGCCTGTTGGCTTTCTTTTTATTGGATATGGGCTTGGTCGCGGCTAGAAGCATAGGCGAGATTAAAGGCAAGCCTCCGATCGCTCTGCTCTATGCACTGATCGCACCGCCCGCGCACGCGTTCATTGCTTTTGGTGCTTGCCAGCTATTCCGTGTGCCGGTGGGCGATACGATTCTCTTGATGATTTTGTCGGCCAGCGCATCTTATATCGCTGTGCCGGCTGTCTTGCGTCATGCCATGCCCGAGGTCAACTCAGCTCTGTATATGGGGATGTCGCTCGGCATTACATTTCCCCTCAACATCATCTTGGGCATCCCGGTGTACAGCGCGATAGCTCTACACTTTTCTTAAGTCGCTATTTTGTATTTTTACGCTTCTTAATTTCTTCGTGAATATCTTCAAGCATGCCTTTATCTGGTGAAGACCATTGGCCTCCCGAGTTATTCACCATGTAATTTACTGCTTCAGCAAAGTGCTCGACAGATAAGTCTGGTTTTCCGCCTTTTGGCGGCATTGCCCTGACGCCAACATAACCATGCGCAGTAAGAATCACTTGCCCTTCTTCGATGAGTGGCTTCCAAACATTTTTATCGCCAACTTTCGGAGCATTTGCGACCCCAGAGGCATGACACATAGCGCAGGCCGCTTTGTAAGTCTGTACGCCAATGGCAGCTTTATCATCAGCAAACGCTGGTGTAGAAAAAATCAAGGCAATTATCAAATACAGGCAGGATTGAATCTTCATCGTTATAGCGTCCTCAAACAACAATAATTATTGGGTCAGGGCGGGCAGAGCGCCGCTCGCGACTAGGTAGAGAGAATACGCCCATACGGTAGTCGGCGCAATGTCGACTAACTGGTTGGGCAACCATTTGCTAAGGGTTTGCCATTCATGCGATCTTTCACCCATTCAAGGTAAAGGGGCGCAGATACGTTGGGGGTTGTAAAGTGCGTTTGCTCGCCTGGCAGTTGGATTCTTGCTACATTCGCGCCACTTGCGCACATCTGCTTTTGATAAAGCTCATGCATCACAGGTGGAACGACACTATCTTTTGTGCCCCAGTAAATCACCACAGGTGCCGTCGGTTTAACCGGTTTTACGCTGCCACCAACAAACGCTTTGAGCCATGCTAACGAGTTTGTGGGTTCGGGCTTCAACAGCGATTTGTAATTACCTCCGTAGGCATAGTTAAAGGTATCCGCCATCACGTGAACACATTTATTGTTTGACAATTGATCCGCAACCTTTGCACCTTCTTCAGTCAGCACATCGGTTAACTTTAGCTGTGGGTAAGCTGCCTGAGTCCCCCACAGGCCCATCATGAAGTGGCCAAACAAAAATACGTTCGGAACATTAGCCTGAGTAAATTCTTTCATGAGTTTATCTGCGCCAGCCTGATCGACCGGAGCCTTTGGAAGAACGGCCGCGAGGTCTTCTGGCGCTAAGGCAACAAAGCCAAGGTATTCCAAATTGTCTGCCGCCGTCCCTTGTTGGGCCTGATAGTCCAGTAAGCCTGCCGCTGCAATCGTGGCACCACCGCCTTGAGACCATCCATAAATCACTGTCTTTTTTCCTGCCCCAACTTCTGTCATTGAACTGGCTGCTCGCGCAGAGTTGATAACATCTCTGCCATTGGTTCCCGCGACGGCATATTGATGCTTACCACCACCGCCTAGACCTTGGTAGTCGGTAGCTACAACGACATAACCTTGATGAATAAACTCTTGTCCGTTCGGAATTCCAAAGTCGGTAAAAGAGTTTCCATCCATTAGAAAATACAAATTGAGTGCACGAGACGGGTCAGTCACTTGTGAAGGGCCACAATTTTGAGCGGACCCTGTTGTGCCGTGCGCCCACGCCATAATGGGGCGACCTTCCTTTGGCGCCGGTCCGACAGGAGCTATCACTAAAGCTGTTGCAATCGTCTTGCGTTCACTGACATCGGATGAGATATAGGCAATCTTCCAGGCCTGCGTACCTTTGAGTGAAGTTTGGATTTGCTCTTTTTTAATGACCTGCCCCAAGTTTCCAGAAGGGGTCATTTTCATGACTGCTTCATAAAACGGAGGGACAGGAGGCTCTGCGAAGGTTAAGGTCGAAGCAAAAGAAAAGCATGCAAGGGCTAGCTTCTGAACAAGTGATTTCACGGTGTGACTCCATCGGATATGCTCTGCTCGAGCCGCTTCATTCGCTCAAGACTTTTCAGTGACTTACTTGGTACTCGCTCCTTCGGCCTTGCTAAGCGCAGCAGAGGGGTCGCTTGTTAAGTCGGCCTTCAAAAACTCTGGGGATTCTGGTAGCGCCATCACGATATTGTTAGCGTCCATCACCTGTAGTTTTAAATTCTTACCCTTGATACCCAGAACGTGCCCACCATGCTTGTGGTCTGCCGACAGCAGGTGAAGGTGATAGCCAGGGATATTAAAGGTTCGCGCGTAGACGGGCGACCAGAAGCCCATCAGTGTGCCTCTAAAACTATTCAACTTAAATTCGGCCTGATGGCTAGTGGCAGTGACTAGGTCTGTCCCCGGCGCCGTTTTGCACGCGACACGGTAATGGATTAATTCGAAATCGCCATCAACACGGATCGCAGCAAATAGATTCTGTGAAGTACGGAGCTTATCAATTTGTTGGCACAGGTCTTCCCAATCACTCACAGAGTCTAGTGTGACTGAACGATCGGCTTCAAAGGCGGTGCTGACCCAAAAAGGAGCTGAGCTTGAGGCCGGCGGTTCAACGACCGTGCCATCACTCAATGCTTGAAAGACATGTCCATCCAGCATTAAACCTTCGCCATTGAGCGCATCAAAGGTACCTAAACCAAAATCGCCATGAGCCTTAATGTTGCCAACCGTGACGCAGCCCTGATAAACGCCTTGAACCAGGGCAGTGGAGGTTGAGACTTGATAGAGTGTGTGATGCTCGACACCTAGGGCCTTAGCCAAAGCGTCTTGCACGACGTGATCAAAGGTCTCGCCCGTTTCGGCGCAGCGCTTTTGCAAAGCGTCATAGAGCGAGTCGGAAACGCAGAGGCTGACAGCGTGGCTACCGGGTATGTTTGTCTTGATCATGATGACTAATTCAAGTAGTCCTGCACTACGTCTTGCATCAATCGCATATTCATACTGTAATCAACTGACACATGGATAAGCACCGGAACATCTGATTTGAACGCCTCGTCAAAAACTTGAGGCAATTCATCTGGTGACTTGATGCTATAGCCTTTGCAGCCAAACGACTCGGCAAATTTCACGACATCATAGTTACCTAATTCCACACCAGCGTTTTCGCCGTAATGGGCAACCTCTTGGAAGTCGACCATATCGTAAGAATGGCTATCCCAAACAACGTGAACAAACTTTGCACCAATGCGTACCGCTGTTTCAAGCTCTGTGGCAGTAAACAATAGGCCACCATCGCCTGACGACGACAAGACTCGTTCATTTGGGTATAAAAGACTGAGTGCGATCGCCCATGGCAGCGCGACGCCAAGCGTCTGTTGGCCATTGCTGACCAACACTTGTCGAGCGTAGTCAGCCACGCAATAGCGATTTGTCCAAATATAGTTAGAGCCCACATCCAGAGCAACGTGCGTTGTGGGTGTCATTTGCTTTTGCAATTCATAAATCAGACGCAAAGGCTGAACCGGGAAGGCGTTCATCTCTTTACCTTCGGCAATCGTATGTTGGACCTCTAACATAGATTTTTTCGCCATCGCCAAATACTCGGGATCAATATTTACGTTAAGTTTTGACGCAAGTGCATTGAGCGAAGCACCGATGTCACCCACTAACTCAGCCACTGGAATGAAGGCGTTATCCTGATCCGCAGGAATGGAATCTACACAAACGACAGGGCGTTTATTGCCAGTGTTCCAGATAGAGGGGCCATATTCAATCGGATCGTAACCAATCGTGATCACTGCATCGGCTTGGTCAAGAAGTTTGTCAGCAGGCTGGTTGCGAAATAAACCTATACGCCCTGCATATGTTGAGCCACCTGCACGCTCAACCCACGCACCTGCACCTTGAAACGTTGAGATATAGGGAATGCGTGATTTCTTGAAAAAATTCACTAACGCATCCGCCGTCTCGCTGGTGGAAGATTGCATGCCAAGGATCGCAACAGGACGCTTGCTCGCATTTAATACAGCGGCGATTGCCGTCATTTCAGACTCAGCACCAGCGCCACGTGCAAGTTTTTTACCCCAGGGCGCGTTTGCGTTTCCGGGGTAGTCAGCCAAGCCAACATCTTTGGGTAAAGAAATAAACACTGCGCCGGGTCGGCCGCTTTCAGCAATACGTATTGCATTACCGAACACTTCGCCAACCTGGTCTGCACTCACGACTTCAGAAGAATACTTGGTCGCAGCCTTCATCAAGTTTGTTGCATCGAGTGATTGGTGGGCTTTTTTTAGACGCTCATTGATCGTCACTTCACCACCAATCGCAAGAACTGCGTCGCCTTCGCTGGTTGCTGTCGCCAGGCCAGTCGTCAGATTGGTCACCCCAGGCCCAGAGGTTGCGAGACAAACGCCAATCTTTCCTGTGACGCGTCCAAACGCGGCGGCCATGAAGGCGGCATTTTGCTCATGACGGCAGAGCACAAGCTCAATTTTGGAGTGTTTGAGAGCGATGAACAGACTGTCAATTTTCGCACCGGGGACGCCAAACACGTGCGTGACACCGTGAATTTCAAGAATTTTAACGATGGCGTTGGCACAGTTTTTGAGATTATTTGGTTCAGACATTTGGAAATCCTTGAGAGGAAGGCGGGTATCTGCTTGTATCTCAATACCGGCAGGTTTTGAATTTTGACGAAGTATTTTACTCTGCAGAGGGTTCTGGCGTTAAATCGACACACGCGGTCACGAGACATATCGGCGCCTGACGATGCCAGTTGCAGGCAGGACACGATGACATCTGCATCGTCATAACTGCTGCAAAAGCACATGAATGGATTTGCCCCAGTTGCCACGACTTAAAAAGAAAAACGTAGCGTGCCAAATCAGTAAACTCGTTACGATGCAAAGAGCGGCTCCGGTCAATCTCCATAGCGAATATGCAGAGGATTTTCTACCCTTGATGACAATTTCCGCAATGATTAAAGGGATGACAAAAAATGCAAAGTCCATAAAATAATCAGCAGGCCCTGAAAACTGTGGGCCTAGACCTTTCCGATCCAGCAAGGTCATAATGACGCCGTACCCGATACGATAGATCCACGAGCCCAACACGAGGGCAAATAATCGGATCGCCCATTCGCGATGAATTTGATACTTGCCAATGAGTGCAAAACGAAGAGTTTGAATGGGGCAAATCATCATCAGTAAGCCGTAAATACTAAATCCAATGAGCATGGGCATACCTCCAGCTGCACCCCATGACGCAAGGAATAACAGCCCGCCAAATCCAGTCATGAATGAAGAGAGGGTGTAGAGTAAGCCGGTCCATCGATGAAACGTTGTGAAGCGTTTACGAATAGTTTCACTAAATTGGATCGGTCCCACCAACTGCCGCAGGATTAGAATGACAATACCTGTTTAGGATGTTTTTCTAGGACTGCAAAATATAGAGTTGGGGCGCTGGGTTTATCTGACTTAATCATGTCCTCTGATGGCTTCAGAGGACAGCCCGCTGATATCTTAGTTGGTCTCGGCTCATTTGAGAGTATGCATAGGTGATCAAAAAATTAAACAGAGAGCAATTGCTAGAAATTGCAAAATCTTCAAAGGCGGCCAAAGCCTGCGTAGAATGTTCGTCACTGTCTTGTCCGGGCTGGACGTCTGTGCCAGGATATTTTGACCTTCGCAAACTTAAAGTCTTGGGCACCTTACGGGCCGAAAACCTAGAAGAATGTTGGGATGAATATCACCCAAGTGGCACGAATCTTTGGTCTGAAGATGCCCCCATTGCAATACATCATCATCCCTACAATCGCTCAGAGGTTCTTGAATGCCTTCACTGCAAGAGAACGTTTTTGCACTACACCGAATATGGTGGCTACTATCTAGATGAGCGCGTCAGAGAATTAAATACAACACTCGTTGTTTAGGGTTCACGATCCGTGCTCCTGGCTTGGCCACTCAATTGGCTTGATCCCTTCAACGATTGAAATATTCTTTCACAGTGTCGTTAGCGACTTTTTGCAAATGCATCGCTACCTCGGGGCTCAGGCCAGCATTGTATTTGAGGCCCACAGGACTTTGATTGAATATTGTGGCGTAGGTTGTCGCTGCGGCGAGATACGTCCCCGCCGCGCTGGGATGACGCTTATCCGCTACATACAGATTTAAATCTGGATTAGACGCAATTGATTTTGCAAAGGCTAAGCCGACCGGAATCACCAAGGCGCCGTTATCATTTCCTGCTTGGGTATAGGCGTCTGCTAATGGAATCGTCATTTCAGGTTTATCCTGATAGGCCCAAGACATAAAGAAAATGGGAGTTGAGCCATTTTTTCTTACCGTCTCGCTGTGTTTCTTTGCATACTCAGTAAACACAGATTTCATTTGTGGATGAATGGGACATTGACTGCAATCCATCAAAACAGCTGCGTCGAATAAAGGATCTTGTTTGGCGTTCATGACCACATTATTTTTGGCATCAAACGAATATTTACCGATGGCGTTTGGCCTGAAATAAGAATCAACATCATGCCAATCGAATCCTGAACCACTGATTGTGATCATGCTTTGCCGGAGAGGGGCTCCATTCCTACCCTCGGCAGCCATTGGCCCTAGGTTACTGATAATGCCATTGTTGAAATAGAAAAAACTATTGCCAATAAAAGCGATCGATTTTGGCGGGACTTTGCCAAAACTCAGAGTGGTTGGTTTTTGTTGAGAAAATGCCGACGCTGATATAAACAGTAAAAAAACGGCTAAGAATTTCATCATTTGATTTCTCGTTAATTATGTTGATGTTTCTGATTCAACGTTGCGTGAACCATAAGTTTTTCAGTTTTCGGTTGCTGTCGCTTGCATACCGTTGGATATGATTCTCTGCAATTTTTAATAAATACTTTGCAATTTCATGCCCTTTCAGTAAAGTAGGCGTTGTAATTATGCCGGCCGTTTTTGGTCGCGACAATATAAAAGTGGGAGACAAGCATGGCATCAGTCAATCTTAGTGTAAATGGCAAAGCGCACAAAGTCGAAATTGAAGACGACACCCCTCTGCTTTACGCACTGCGGGATCACCTTGAAATTAATGGACCCAAGTTTGGCTGCGGTCTCGGACAATGCGGTGCCTGCACCGTTGTCGTAGATGGACAAGCGATACGTTCCTGTGTGACTCCCACAACAGCGATGCAGGGCAAAAGCGTCACCACGCTTGAGGGTTTGGGAAGTGCGGCTAAGCCCGGGAAGCTGCAACAGGCCTTCATCGACGAGCAAGCCGTGCAGTGTGGCTACTGCATCAACGGCATGATCATGACGGCTAGCGCCTTTCTCGCTAACAACAAAAATCCAACCGATGCTCAAATTAACGAAGCGCTCGCAGGGAATCTATGCCGTTGTGGCACTCACCAGCGGATTGTGGCGGCGGTTAAACGCTACCTGGCTGCTGCCTGAACCTACCCACAACCTATTCATTCACAGGTGAACTCATGAACGCATTCACACGACGCGAATTTTTGAAAGCCAGCGGTGCTGGCATGTTGGTTGTTAGTTTTTCGATGGGCGCCAAGCCGGCGGCTGCAAGCTATGGCTTACTGCCCCCCAAGAGTGTTGCTAAAGATGTATTGGACTCCTGGTTATCGATTAGCGGTGACGGTAAGGTGACAGTCTTTGTTGGCAAGGTTGACCTTGGCACGGGCACGAAGACTGCGCTCTCACAAATCGCTGCCGAAGAGTTATCCGTTCCGTTTGAAAAGATTTCTATGGTGATGGGTGATACCGCTACAACGCCTGATCAATGGTTAACCGGTGGTGCGATCACTCTGTCTCAGGGTGGAGCAGAATTACGGGTCGCCGCAGCAAATGCGCGTATCGCTTTGCTGACGCGGGCGTCAGAAAAAATGAATGTTCCCGTCTCTGAACTCAGTGTGAAAGACGGTGTGATCACCGCTGCCTCTAAGCCGGGCCAAAGCCTTACGTATGGGGATGTCATTGGCGAAGGCTTTAAGCTTAAAGTTGACCCGAAGGCACCTGTTAAATCGCATAAAGAATATACGCTTGTCGGCAAATCGATTCAGCGTGTGGATATCCCTGATAAGGTCTCTGGCGAGCATCTATATGTGCATGATTTTCGTTTGCCGGGCATGCTGCATGCTCGAGTGATTCGCTCCCTCACGATGGGCGCAAACCTCATCAGCTATGACGACTCAGAAGCGAAAAAGCTAAAGGGTTATGTACAAACAGTACGCAAGGACAACTTCTTGGCGGTCGTCTGCAAAGACGAATGGTCTGCGGTAAAAGCCGCTAATGCGGTGAAGGCGAATTGGTCCGCTGGACGTGAGCTGCCTCCGCAGGCGAAGATATATGAGCACTGGCGTCAGTTACCGATTGCTAAAACTGAAATGACACAAAACGTCGGAAATATCGACGCAGCCCTCACAGGAGGTGCTAAACGCATTAAAGCCACATATAACTTTGCTGTGCAAACTCATGCTTCGTCGGGGCCCTCTTGTGCTGTTGCAGACTTTCGCGATGGCAAGATGACGTTGTGGACGGCATCGCAAGCAACGCATTCGATGCAAGACGAGATTGCAACGTTAACCAAGCTGCCAAAAGACTCTATTCGCCTTGTGTATCTCGACGGCTCGGGGTGTTATGGGCGTAACGGACACGAAGATGCCACCGCTGACGCCGCACTGATTGCGCAGCTCATCGGCAAACCTGTTCGCGTGCAGTGGATGCGTCATGATGAAACGGCGTTAGCACCCAAGAGCCCACCAAGGTCGATGGACTTCGAGGCCAGTTTTGATGCGCAAGGTAACGTGACAGGTTGGCAAAGTGATTTTTATATTGCCTTAAACCATATCGCTGCGTTTAAGCCTTTAGATTTTCCATTGCTTGCTACCGCTGAAACGGGTAATCCGCGCCCCGGTAACTGGGTCGGCTTTCTCTTTCAAAACACGGCTGCACCGTATGTGCTTCCAAATATGAAGGTCACTACGAAGCATATCGAGCAGGGGATATTCCGTTCTTCGCATTTGCGTAGCCCAGGCCGTATTGAAAACAGCTTTGCCAATGAATCCTTTATGGATGAATTGGCTGCAGCTGCAAAAGCTGATCCCGCTGAGTTCCGTCTCAAACACCTGTCAGACCCCAGAGCGCTTGATGTGATGAAGGCGGTGATGAAGGCTTCGAACTGGCAAACTCGCCCCGGCCCTAATCCGGCGAGTGCTCAAGGCAATATTGCGAAAGGTCGCGGAATCTCGTACGTGCGCTATAACAACGCGATCACTTACGTTGCAACGGTAGCTGAGGTAGAGGTCAATCGCACAACGGGTCAGATTACGGTGACGCGGGTTTGTGTTGCACATGATTGTGGGCAAATCGTCAATCCAGATGGCGTTATCAATCAGGTCGAAGGTGGTGTGATTCAAACTGTCAGCCGTACGCTGATGGAAGAAGTGAAGTGGACTGGTAGTCAGGTGACGAGTGTTGATTGGGCGACTTACCCTATCTTGCGCTTCCCTGATGTTCCGAAAGTCATCACCACGCTGATTGACCGCCCAGGGCAACCAGTTTGGGGCGCTGGTGAACAAGCACCGACAACTGTTCCCGCAGCAATCGCTAACGCGGTTTATGACGCAATTGGTGTGAGGTTACGCACCATTCCGTTCACGCCCGCTTCGGTGAAGTTGGCAATCAGTCAAGCACCAAAAGCGGCTTAACTGTTTCTTTCGCGTTAGGAAAAAAACAGCCCTCCTAGGAGGGCTGTTTGATGTGTTTCAAAAAAAGATGGTTGCCTATCTAAAAGCTAAAGCGATTCTCCCCTTTTTTTGTGGAAAAGACCAATTAACACGCCCCTGCACGTTGCGCACCGAAGGTCGCTTGCTTCTCTGTAAACTTAGCGCCCGCACGAGACGACAGCTGTTGAATCAGGCCACTGCATGAAAACCCCATCATCTGGAGGTATTGCTTTGCGGATTTAACGGCTTCTTGATTCCAGTCCACGCCCAGACTGTCAACGGCTTTTGTTGCGTCGTTGATATTAAAGCCGTTGCCGGCCTGAGACGAGAGCTGTTCGATCAGACCATCGCGCGAGAATGCGCTAATGCTTAGGTATGATTGTGCGGCTCTGACCGCATTTTTTTGCGGTCCAGTCAAACTTTGGGCCGCGTTGTTTGTGTTGGGCTTACTCGGTGCTGGAGCCTGGCTCTGCGCTAAGGGTGACGGTTGTGCGGCTGATGGAGTCGAAATGCCCGCCAGAGTTTCAAGTTCTTTAGCGCGTGCAGCTGTGGCGGACATGAAGCAGTCATTGGCATTGACCGTGGCCATTGTGCCCCCTTCTGGGTCGTCATAGAACTCACAGTTTTCGTCACGGTAAGTGACCCACGCATTCTGGGCAAGTTGTAGTTGCTTTTGACGCTGCGGAGATAGCTGATCCGTAAGGTCTTTGTATGCTCTGTTCAAGCGGCCGCTCTGACGTTTTGATTCAGCTTCTAGGCAATCGATCATACTGCTCGTCACTCCGTTTGACTTGTCCATGCAGTTAGAAAACTGCTTGGTTAAGCCAATATCTTGAGCTGCGACTGATTGAGATACAAAGGCTATTGCTAAAGCCAGAATCAAATTTTTAGTTGAGAACACAACACATCTCCTTTTCGGGATTGCGAAAAGCCGTCTCTTGGACAACTATTTCATTAAAATCTGTAGAAAAAGTTTAGCACTCTACTCATCAATTTTTAGTATTCTGAAGGTTGATCTTTGGGTTGATGGTTCCTTGAGTCCTGTCTGGAGATCACTCATCTCGGTGCGTGTTTTGAGGTCTATTCTTGAATAGTCCTCTCAATAACCTTATTTTTGCGAACTTGTAAAATAAGATTCGAATTGATTTTTATCTGTAAGATTAATCACAAATTGAGCTAGCTACAGCTTCCGGTACTTAGTATAAAAATTAACCCTGAGGATCATAATAATGATTGCCCGCTATTGCCGCCTTGTATTGATGTGTTTCGTAGCCTGTGCATTTTCTGCAACGAGCTTCGCTTCTGAATGGCCTAGTGTCAAAACTAAGACTGGTAGTTCGGTTTTTTACAAAGCCCCTGTCACAAAAGCTGAAGCATCTAAGTTACGCGACTATCTTGTCGAGGAAGAATTTTTTGATGACACACCGAAAGAGGTTTTGATCAGTAAAGAGGGTAAAACCTATGAGTTTAATTTTGTAGTGAAAAAAGGTAGATCGGAAGAGCACACGTCTGAACTCCAGTCA
>CALCPT010000032.1 GCA_937897265.1 uncultured Alcaligenaceae bacterium | reverse complement strand
ATGTCCGTAAGGGAAGGCTGCCGTTCACTTGCGACTTGGCATCTCTAGCTTAAAGAGGCGAACAGCATTTTTATACGCCACTTGTTCGAGTGTCGTAGGCGTCAGATAGGCGAGCACTTGGTCACGCTGCTCTTGAATAATTTCGTCGTAGCGTTTTTCTAAACCACAGCAGGTGTCAGAGCCCAGCATGACCTGAGTGGGAAACTCTTCGATGAGATTTTTCCAGGCAGGTTTGAGCCCGTTGGGGGTGTAGATCTTTCCGTCGCCTAAGTGGGTGCTCATACTTGCATGCACTGGCCCGCCGCCAGACAGTTCACACATGATGTTCTTTCGTTGTTGAAATAAGTTTCTTAAATCATCAGGTCTTGCGAGCGGCAGGCAGTGTGACAAGATTGTTGTCACTTGTGGAAACTCGCCCGAAAGACGCAATAAGTCGTCACTAAAAGTTTCATTCATGCCCGAGTGGATTTGTATGAAGGCGCCGTAGCGATTGGCGAGTTCATACGCTTGCCGCATCATCGGGCTGTCAAGCCTAAAGCGTCGTCTAAATTCTGGTCTCGGTGACGATAAGTAATTATCTGTGTGAAGCTCGCCAAAGCCCTTAAGACTGCCGTCTTTAAAACCGTCTTCAGCTTGTTTGAAAAGGCTCTTAAAAATCCATTGATCTGGGTCAGTGAAGCTGCGACCCTGGCGCAATATATCAACGAGTTCGCGCTGGCCGATCGCAGCGATATAACGATCTTTCAAAACCTTGCGCATGTCGTCATTCAGATACCCCACAGCACCCGCCCACTGCACGTTATTGCGGTCCATCAGATCTTTGAAAGAGCCTGAGTAAGCCTCGTAATTGTGCAAGTGCACATCAGCAATAGGCACGGTTTTGGCTAACTGAATTGAGGCAGGTAGAGGCTGCGACTGAACCGACAATGCGTAGGCCAATGTCAAAGCGATCGCACACTTGTAAATAAAATCGATAGTTGTTTTCATGGCTGCTGTGGGGATAAATCGCTTTCATACAAGGGATTCAAATTGAACCACCAGAATTCAGGGCCGTTGTGTTTAAGCGATCATACCCAATACCGTTAATCGATCAGTTCAGTTTTAAATTGAACTTTTGGATCGCCTGTGCAAATGACTTTCCCTCTTCTGCAAACGCTGCTTGCATTTTATCGACCGTCATATTCCAAGTTTCAGAACCCGTTGGTTTCATCGCCTCTTGAAACGAGGGGTCAGCAACCACTTCAGCAGAGGCTTTTCTTAAGATTTCAACAATCTCTTTGGGTGTTTGCGCTTTGGTATACAGCGCGGCCCAAACATCCGTGTACAGATCTGGGTAGCCGGCCTCGATAAACGTTTTCAGTTCTGGCATTCTGACGCTCTTCTCGCGTGCCACCACGCCAATCGAGATCGGAAGAGCACACGTCTGAACTCCAGTCACGCC
>CALCPT010000031.1 GCA_937897265.1 uncultured Alcaligenaceae bacterium | reverse complement strand
ATATTGGGGGCGCTCGGCACCGATGCGCTCAACCAGTTGCTTGGGCGTGATGCCTTCGGCTTCGGCCTTGAGCATGATGGGTGCGCCGTGTGTGTCGTCGGCGCCTACAAAGTGCACCGTGTGACCAGCCATGCGCATGGCTCGTACCCAAATATCAGCCTGGATGTATTCCATGATGTGGCCAATATGAAATGAACCATTGGCATAGGGCAGGGCAGTGGTGACGAACAGGGTGCGAGACATGGTGGGTGCTGGTAAGAGAGTTAAGCCTGTGAGTTTAACAAGGTCAACCGCTTTAGCCCCTTAACCCAATACAAACAATCCAGAGTAATGGGCCGCCAAGGCCACTAAGGCGCTGGCGATCAAGCCCCAAACGGGATTGAGCTTGGTAAACAGGATACCGGCGACATTGGCCGCCACGATTAGGGGTGTGAGCCAGCCTCGGTAAGCGGCGTGGCTTAACTCTAAGCCCCCGGCCAGAATGAGGCCAATCGCTACCGGCACCAGAGCATTTTGTGCCAGACGCAAGCCCTTGCTGCCTTCGAGCCGATTGGCCACGCGCCCAACTAAAAAGGCCAGCAGGCAGGCCGGTACAAGCATGGCGAGTGTGGCGACCAACAAACCGGCAAACCCGGCAATTTGCCAACCGACTAAGCTCACGATCACCACGTTGGGGCCTGGCGTGATCTGTGCGATGGCAAAGAGCTGCATAAATGTCTGGTCGTCCATCCAGCGCATTGACTCAACCACAACGTCGCGAAGCGCCGGCAGCACGGCATTGATGCCGCCAATGGCGATCAGCGAAATCATTGCGAAGCTGCGGGCTAACTGGCCTAAGACACTAGGTTCGTTCATTTTTTGCCCAACCATGCGGTGATGACGAGGGCGGTCGGGATCAAGGCCAGTACGACGTACACCATAGGCAGTTGCCAGACCAAAATCCCCAAGATTGCTAAGCCAGCGATGAGCCAACCCGCTAAGTCGAGTTTGACCTTGATCGCCATTTTGAGGCCGGTGGCGAGCACCATGCCAGCGGCGGCAGCGCCAGCCCCTGTGAGGGCCACGTTGACGGCGGGAAGTTGAGCAAACTTGTCGTAAAGCATGGCAAACGCCAGCAAAATCATGATTGGCAGCACCATGATGCCGAGCACGCAAACGATCGACCCCTTGGGCCCTTGAAAACGATCGCCGATGACCACCGAGGCATTCACGACATTCGCACCGGGCAAGATTTGCCCCATGCCCAAAATGGTTGCGTACTCTTTTTCGGAGAGCCACTGATATTGCTCAACGATCACGTGTCGCGCCATAACGGCGACTCCACCAAAGCCTAGTACACCAATGGTGGCGAACCCTTTAAACAGTTCAAATAAACCAATCGAGCGTTCTGGGGTGTTCATGAGTCGCTGCTGCGGCGGTTGGGTTGTTTAAGCAATCTAAATGAGCGCAATAGAGAGGCTAAGGCACTCAAGAAATGTCGCGGGCCTTGACGTCTGTGACGTCGGCGGTGTTTTTCGTTGAGAAAGATCCGCTCTTCAAAATTGGTTTGCGCCGGGCACTACGCGCCATCCAATAGTCTTTGGCTGAGAATGTCTGGCCTCGCAAGCGTGCAACGATGGTCAAGATCGTAACCGCAACGATGGTTGACGCGACGAACACAACAGCCATAAACAAACCGATTAGCGCGAGAAAGACAAACGCCACAAGCCTAACCAGTCGTTGAAGCAGAAATAGCATATTGCAAGCCTAAAATAGGGGAAACATGACAGAGGAATACCCATGAGTGTAACGCTGGCTGAGGTGCGTGAGGGGCTTGAAACCGTAATTGACCCGAACACGGGACGCTCGATTGGGTCCGTCGTGAAAGATAACCAAATTCAATTGGTGGGCGAGTACGTCAGCGTGCGCGTTGAGTTGGGCTATCCGATGGCAAGCCACCTTGATGGGTTGCGCGCTCAGATTTACGCTGCGCTTAAGGCGCGGGGAGTGCCTAGCCCTGACGTTCAAATTAGCGTCAAGATTGCGGCGCATGCCGTGCAAATGGGCGTGACGCGGGTTGAGGGTGTGCGAAACATTATTGCAGTCGCCTCGGGCAAGGGCGGGGTCGGTAAAAGTACAACGGCGGTCAATCTGGCCTTGGCGTTGCAGGCTGAGGGTGCGCGCGTTGGCTTATTGGATGCTGATATTTACGGGCCGAGCGTACCGTTGTTGCTTGGGGTATCGGTGAAACCAGCCAGTCTTGACGGTAAAAAAATGGTACCGATTCTGGGGCACGGTTTACAGGCGAATTCAATTGGTTTTCTGATGAATGACGACACGCCGGCTATCTGGCGTGGCCCCATGGTGGTTCAGGCGCTTGAGCAGTTGCTGCGTCAAACCGCTTGGGATGATCTTGATTACTTAATTATTGATATGCCGCCCGGCACTGGGGATATTGCCCTGACCTTGGCGCAAAGTGTGCCCGTGGTGGGGGCGGTAATTGTGACGACTCCTCAAGATCTCGCGCTGCTTGATGCCCGCAAGGGATTGAAGATGTTTGAGCAGGTCAACGTCCCTATTTTGGGTGTGGTCGAAAATATGGCGCTTCATATTTGCAGCCAGTGCGGCCACGCCGAGCCGATCTTTGGGCAGGGCGGGGCGCAGCGCATGGCGACCGATTACAAGGCCCCATGGCTAGGTAGCTTGCCCTTGGCGCTGGCGATACGCGAACAGGCGGATGCCGGCCAGCCGATTGTGGTGTCGCATCCTCAAAGCGAAGCGGCTGGCCTGTATCGTGAGATCGCCTTGCGACTGGCGGCGCGGGTGGCTAACTTGCCTAAAGACCTGAGCGAGAAGTTTGGCGCTATCTCGATCAAGCGCGTTTGAGCGTTAGCCCCCCTGCGGCGAGCCTGCCGTGTTGGGGGTAAAATCCGCCCTCTTGGCACAGATAACTATTGGGACGCTTAGTCATGAGTATTAAAAGTGACAACTGGATTCGCCGCGTGGCGCAGTCAGACGGCATGATCGAGCCGTTTGAGCCGGGTCAGGTGCGTTCAAACGAATCGGGTCGGATCGTAAGTTATGGCACCAGTAGCTACGGCTATGACGTCCGCTGTGCCAATGAATTCAAAATTTTCACCAACATCAATTCGACCATCGTTGATCCTAAAAACTTCGATGAAAAATCATTTGTCGATTTCAAGGGTGATATTTGTATTATTCCTCCCAACTCGTTTGCTTTGGCGCGCACGGTTGAATACTTTCGTATCCCGCGCAGCGTTTTGACCATTTGTTTGGGCAAAAGCACTTACGCGCGTTGCGGCATTATCGTCAACGTGACTCCGCTTGAACCCGAGTGGGAGGGGCATGTCACGCTCGAATTTTCAAACACTACACCATTACCTGCCAAGATTTATGCGGGTGAAGGCTGCGCGCAGATGTTGTTTTTTGAAAGCGACGAGGTGTGCTCAACGTCGTATAAAGATCGCGGCGGCAAGTATCAGGGCCAGCGCGGCGTGACCTTACCGAAAACGTGATGTCGCGTTTGTGCTTAAAACGTTGCCCTGGCGTTGTGGGCCGTAACGTAGGTGAGTGAGCTGAGCTGTCAGTGCTAAGCCTAGGGATCAGGCTCAATTTATCTAGGCTATCAGTCGTCAACCAGACCTTCAGTCTAAAGTTTGCCAAGCTGTCATTTCATTAACATGTTCGGGCGCTACATTCGCCCCTCTTTAATCTCTTATTCGTTTGCGAGGCGGTTCGCATGAAATTTCGCTTTCCTATTTTCATCATCGATGAAGACTATCGTTCTGAAAATGCCTCAGGCTTGGGTGTGCGTGCCCTTGCGTCTGCG
>CALCPT010000030.1 GCA_937897265.1 uncultured Alcaligenaceae bacterium | reverse complement strand
TAGTAAAGAGTGGTGCTGGCCTCTGCTGGCGCACCGCTAACTGGACACCTGCCAAAGCCGTAATGGAATGCGATCCGGATCTGGTTCCGAAGCCATGCCCAGTTGTCGCCGTTGCTCCTCCAGCACCGGCACCGGCACCGGCACCAGCGCCCAAGCCAGCTGCCAAGAAGGTAACGCTCTCGGCAGACGCGCTGTTCGACTTTGACAAGGCTATCGTTAAGCCAGAAGGCAAAAAACTGCTCGACCAAGTTGTCGCTCAGCAAAAAGCCATCAAACTCGAAACCATCATTGCTATCGGTCACACTGACTCGATCGGCTCAGATGCATACAACCAAGGCTTGTCAGAGCGCCGCGCCGCTGCTGTTAAAGCTTACTTGGTTACCCAAGGCATCGATGCAAACCGCATCACTGCTTCTGGTAAAGGTAAATCACAACCTGTTGCTGACAACAAGACAGCAGCTGGTCGTGCCAAGAACCGCCGCGTAGACGTCGAAATCATTGGTAGCAAGGGTTAATCTCTCTACCTTTGGCTGAGTACCACCGCCTTGTGCGGTGTGCTTTGACTAGAAAGGCCTCGCTTGCGGGGCCTTTTTTTATTTGACCTTCTTACACGGTTCGCTCGTTACACGTTCTTCTTCGGGGTACACAGCGCATTAAGTTCAGAAGGGCTTTACTCACACGACACGCGCGATTGTGCGACCATTGCGTTATTACCCAACGAGCATTTATCAAACTCGCCGGGCATAAAAGTTTACGGACCAAAACCATGACGACCCACACTCCTCCATCAGGTAATGTCGATCAAGCTGAGCTCGACAAATTCAGTGCACTGGCGTCACGTTGGTGGGATCCTAATAGCGAATTCAAACCACTGCATGCGATCAACCCCTTAAGATTGAACTGGATTAAAGAACTCGTGGGTGGTCTAGAGGGTAAAAAAATTCTCGATGTAGGCTGTGGTGGCGGGATTTTGGCTGAAAGCATGGCGGTGGCCGGTGCTGAGGTCACGGGCATTGATCTGGCCGACAAATCATTGAAAGTGGCACAGTTACATGGCCTTGAGTCTGGCGTACCAGTGACGTATCGCAGCATTAGCGCCGAAGACATGGCTGCTGAACAACCGGCGCAATTTGATATCGTCACCTGCATGGAAATGCTTGAGCATGTGCCCGACCCTGGGTCAATCGTGCAGGCTTGCTCAACCTTGGTCAAGCCTGGTGGCTGGGTGTTTTTTTCAACACTCAATCGCAATCCTAAATCGTTTCTGTTTGCCATTATTGGCGCCGAATATGTGCTGCGCTTATTGCCACGCGGTACGCATAGCTGGCGCAGTTTTGTACGGCCCAGTGAACTGTCTGCCTCTGCACGCGCGGCTGGGCTCACCACACAACAACTCAAGGGTATGAGCTACAACCCTTTCACTGAGCACTACTCGCTTAACCACGACACCAGCGTCAATTATCTGATGGCTACCAAAAAATGACTGCACTGATTTTGTTTGATTTTGACGGCACCTTGGCCGACACCGCCCCCGACCTGGGGGCTGCGGCCAATCGTCAGCGCACGCGCGCAGGGCTTGAACCATTGCCACTTGAAGTGTTGCGCCCCTACTCTTCGGCTGGTGCACGCGGGCTCTTGCGTTGCGCGTTGAATTTAACGCCCGCCGACGAGGCCTACGAGGCGCATCGCGTGCAGTTTTTAAAAGATTACGAAGCCGCCATGACGGTTGATACTTGTTTGTTTGATGGTGTGCCCGAGCTGCTAGCGCAGATTAAAGCTGAAGGGATGGCCTGGGGGATTGTGACCAACAAAGCCACCTACTTAGCCACACCGATCGTGGCAGCGTTAGGCCTAGCAGAGGATTGTGCCGTGCTGGTGTGCGGCGATACAACGGCGCACTCTAAGCCCCACCCTCTTCCGCTTTTACACGCTGCGCAGCAAGCTGGCTATGACGTTGAGCGTTGCTTGTATGTCGGTGATGACCTGCGCGACATACAGGCTGCGCAAGCTGCCGGTATGCCTTCGATTGCTGCCGCTTATGGCTATTGCGGGCCCGAGCACCCTCCCGAAACTTGGCAAGCCGATCATTGCGCGTACTCGGCTCGGGATATGTGGCCGGCTATTCAGCAATTGATGCGTTAGTTGCTGATCTTAGGCAAGAAGATTTACAACAAATCACAATCACTAAACTCTTTTACATCTTTGTTGTCTGATTGTGACGGTTGTTCGTCTACAATCGCACTACTGGGGCCGATCCGGATTCGACGTGGGTCGCGAAACAGTGCAGGGCATGCCGAGCCCCAGTTCGCTCGTAAATCCACTGGAAACACTATAAACGCCAACGACGAGCGTTTCGCTCTGGCCGCTTAAGCGGTAGAGCCGCTGCACTGATTTGTCTTTGGGTCAGGTAGAGCAATCTACAGCAGCGTCATTTACAAAGAATCGGCGGTTGGCGGGTCACTCGTCAACTTCTTAAATCCAAGTGAATCGCCAAGGTCCGGCCTGTCGTTTGGCAAAGTCCAAGGTTAAATTCAAAATGAAACGACTACGCATGTAGAACTGCCTGCAGAGGGCTCGCGGACGGGGGTTCAATTCCCCCCGGCTCCACCATTACCGCACATACCAACCCTTCGGGGTTGGTATTTTTTTGCCTACAGGTTTGGGTTCATGCGGGTCTGTGGAGGTTGTTGCGGACTGTGGAGACGATGGGTCAAGGTGGTAAAAAGCAGGGTTTTGTCTCTGGGGGCGGATAGTCTCTGGAAGTCTGGCCTATGAATAACGGCCGAAGTCCGCAAAGACTTTAAGCTAAACTCATTTAAATCAATAGGTTACTTGCGTACTTAATGAGCGAGTTTTTAATTTGTATTGATAGGTTGCGAAAACTGTAAATCACTGGACTAGGATTGAGATCAAACTTAGTGAGCTGACTTACGTTTTACTGCTGTTACTTCCCCCGTGAGATGTGTACACATGAGATTTACGCAGCACACTCTTCTGTAGCAGTGGCTGTGACAACTCGCCCAGAATGCCGCATTCAGCAGCTACCTTTGGCTCTTCACACCGATCTCGCAAGCCTTTCAGTTGCCTCTCAAGTGCCCTGAGTTCTCGGATACGTTCAGC
>CALCPT010000029.1 GCA_937897265.1 uncultured Alcaligenaceae bacterium | reverse complement strand
CGGGTACTTTGTCTACTGGCGACGTGGTGTTGGCAGGTCAAACATTTGGCCGTGTACGTGCCATGTTCGATGAAAATGGTAAGCCCATCCAGTCGGCAGGCCCTTCAATGCCAGTCGAAATTCAAGGCCTCACTGAAGTTCCTGTCGCCGGTGACGAACTCATGTCCTTGGCTGACGAGCGCCGTGCCCGTGAGATCGCATTGTTTCGTCAGGGTAAGTTTCGTGATGTCAAATTGGCGCGTCAGCAAGCGGCCAAGCTCGAATCCATGTTTGACAATGCTGTCGAAGGTTCACAGAACTTGTCGCTCATCGTTAAGACCGACGTACAAGGTTCACAAGAAGCGCTCGTCTCTTCTCTGGTCAAACTCTCTACCGAAGAGGTGCGTGTCCAAGTGGTGCATGCGGCCGTTGGTAGTATCTCAGAGAGCGATGTGAACTTGGCGATTGCCTCGGGCGCTGTGCTGATTGGCTTTAACGTACGGGCTGATGCAAGTACTAAAAAGCTCGCTGAATCCAATGGCGTTGATATTCGCTACTACAACATCATTTATGACGCGGTTGACGAGATCAAGGCCGCAATGTCGGGCATGCTCGCACCAGAAAAACGCGAAGAAATCATTGGCTTGGTCGATATTCGCGAGGTTTACACTATTTCTCGGATTGGTACGGTTGCTGGTTGTATGGTGGTCGATGGGGTGGTGCGTCGTGATTCGCAAGTGCGTTTGTTGCGTAATAACGTTGTGCATTGGGCAGGCTGGCTTGACTCCTTGCGTCGCTTTAAAGACGATGTCAAAGAGGTTAAGTCGGGTTTTGATTGCGGGATCACCTTGCGCGGTAACAACGACCTTCAAGTCGGTGACCAGCTCGAGATCTTTGAAATCAAAGAAGTGGCCCGTACACTTTGATCGCCTGAATGACACGTCACAAGCAGAAAACCGCTCCGGGGCGTAATTTACGCCTCGCTGATCAGATTCAAAAAGATCTGGCCATTATTATTCAACGCGAAATCGATATGAGCCGCGCTGGTCTGATCACGCTGTCTGGCATTGAGTTGACAGCTGATTACGCTCACGCGAAAGTCTATTTCACAGTGCTAGGTGCTGAGCCCGAAGTGGCTGCTAGGCTCTTGAATGAAAAAGCCGGTTGGTTTTATTCTCAGTTATACAAATTACTGCATATTCATACGGTTCCGAATTTGCGATTTTTTCACGACCCTCAGCTCAAGCGTGGCATTGCAATGTCAGCGCTGATTGATCTGGCGAATACGCCTGGTCAGTACGCGGGTGTCCCTGACGAGCCTGAAGACAAGCCGTAAGGCTATCGTCTTATCCTGGAATCTGACGATGGCTAAACGACACGGGCGTGTGCTCGATGGAGTCTTGTTGCTAGATAAACCGGTTGGTTTGTCCAGTAATCACGCTTTGCAGCGTGCTAAGCGAGCGCTCGATGCTCAGAAGGCGGGTCACACAGGCACACTTGATCCGTTTGCAACCGGCTTATTGGTGTGTTGTATGGGTCGTGCAACAAAGATTTCTGGTGCGATGTTAAGCGCTGACAAAGGTTACCTGGCAACGATTGCGTTCGGTCAAGAGACCGATTCGGGCGACTTAACGGGGATTGTGGTGAATCAAGCCGCTGAGGGCTTTGCTGGGATCACCCAAGACGCCTTAGCAGCGGTGTTGCAGACGTTTTTAGGCACCCAAATGCAGATCCCGCCAATGATCTCTGCGCTCAAGCGCGATGGTAAGCCGCTGTATGAGTACGCACGCCAAGGCATCGTGCTCGAACGTGAGCCGCGTGAAATTACGATTCGTAACATTGATCTGCTAGCATTCTCGCCGCTGTCGGCGCAGATCCAAGTGCACTGTACAAAAGGCACCTACATTCGAACGCTTGCGCAAGATATTGGTCGCGCGCTCGGCTGTTATGCGCACTTGTCAGCGTTGAGGCGAACGCAGGTTGGGCCGTTTGTACTCGAGCGGGCCGTTGAGCTTGAGACGCTACAAGCGATGGCCAACCCTGAGTCGCAGTTAATTGCCATGAGTGATTTACCTGCTGGACTTGTTCCGGCAGCAAAAACCGCAGTTTCGCCGAGTGTGGTTACACCCGGTTCTATTCACGATTTACCGGCAGGCATTGAGCCTGTGCAGGCTCTCTAAAGGATTTGTATGTCACGCGCATTGCGTAACGTTGCCATCATCGCCCACGTTGACCACGGCAAAACAACATTGGTTGACCAACTTTTGCGTCAATCGGGCACTTTTCGTTCAAACGAAAAAATGACCGAACGCGTCATGGATTCAAACGATCTTGAAAAAGAGCGTGGCATCACAATTCTGTCAAAGAACTGTGCGGTTGAGTATGACGGCACCCACATCAACATTGTCGATACCCCCGGCCATAGATCGGAAGAGCACACGTCTGAACTCCAGTCACGCCAATGT
>CALCPT010000028.1 GCA_937897265.1 uncultured Alcaligenaceae bacterium | reverse complement strand
TCTACACAGGCGAAGACACTCTTTCCCTACACGACGCTCTTCCGATCTGCAACCCCAGCTAAATACTCGATGTTGCACGCGCGCGTGATTCCTCCCGAAGGGGGTAACACTGAGTTTGCCGACATGCGTGCGGCTTGGGACCGCCTGCCTGAAAAGACCAAAGCACAGATCGAACCATTAATCTGTGACCACTCTTTAATCTACTCGCGCGCTCAACTCGGTTTTGACGCGTTCAATGAGCAAGAAAAGCAGAACTATGCCCCGGTGCCTCAGCGTTTGGTACGCAAGCACCCCGGATCGGGACGCAAGTCTGTTTATCTAGCGTCGCATATCGGTGTCGTACACGGGATGCCGCGCCCCGAAGGCATGATACTGATTCGCGATCTAATCGAAGAGGCCACCAGACGCGAGTTTGTCTACAGCCATGTCTGGAGCCAATACGATCTGGTCATGTGGGATAACCGCTGCACCATGCATCGTGCGCGCGCCTACGATGACAAACTCTACAAACGCGACATGCGCCGCATGACCTTGACGGACAGCGCACCAACACTTGAGCAACCGGTCTAATTGCCCTCCAACACACAAGCAATTTAGACCGAGCGCCGTCAAGGCATCAGTGATTTACATGCGAAGCGTCATCGCTGGCACAAAAGCGAATAACAATAGGATGCCAATCGCTACAACATAAAACGGGATCAGCTCAATCACCACCTTACCCATTTTGACCTGAGCGATCGAACTGGTAATAAACAAAGTGGTACCAACCGGGGGATGATACAGACCGATTGATAAATTGATAATCATCATGATGCCTAACTGCACGGTATCCATGCCAATCGCCGCTGCCAGGGGAACAAACATTGGCGTCAATAACAATACCGCCGCCGGCAGATCAATAAACATGCCAACCGCCAACATGATCACGTTCATCGATAAGATGATCATCCATGGCTCACCGAGAGTCCGTTGAACGTACGCCACAAAATCAGCAGGCAACTGTTCAAACGTCAAGATCCATCCAATCACGCTCGAAGCCATGATGATAAGCATCACAACCGCAGTAGCGAGCCCGGCATCGACAATCGAGTGCTTAAGCCGCGCCATTGAAAGGTCGCGATAAATAATCCAAGACACAACGAGTGCATAGAGCGTAGACATCACGCTGACTTCGGTAGGCGTTGCAATACCAAACCGCAAAAAGATAATAATTAAAACGGGCAACGCCAACGCCGGTAATGAATACAGCAGTTGAACTCTGAAACGCCCCCAGTCAAAAGGGGTAGTGTCTCTTGGAAAACCTCGTCGACGCCCTTGTATGTAACAGACCAACATAAATCCGCCGCACATAATGACGCCAGGCAAAATCCCCGCCACAAATAACGCTCCAATCGAGGCATTCGACACCAACGAATAGATAATCATCGGGATCGAAGGGGGAATCAAAATATCAATGGTTGCAGCCGCAGCGATCGTGCCCGCGGCAAATGCGGGAGGATAGCCAAGCTTTTTTAGCCAAGGGATCAACAGCGAGCCAATCGCAGAGGCATCTGCAACGGCAGACCCAGAAACGCCTCCAAAGATCGTCGACGACATGACGCCAACTTGCGCTGGACCACCGTGAAAACGCCCCATCAACGTCGACAATAAATCGATCAGATGCTGACCAAGCTTGCCACCCACCATGAGCGAACCGGTCAACATAAAAAATGGGATTGCAATCAGAGGGAAACTTTGCGTTTGAGTAACAAGCTGCGACACAATAAACTCTGAACCCAATCTCTCTGAAGGCATCAGCCCAAGTTGAGCACCAACGATCAGGGCGTGCGCGATGGGCAACCCAAGCATCGCGAGTGCCAAAAATGCAATGAAGGTAGCAATCGATAACATGGCAAGCTCTCAGTGTTCGGCAAAGGCCGAGGCGGTCTGCCCACTACTGATGTAGCGGCCATGCATGCCTTTGGTCAGATACATACGTATCGATTGTGTGACAGCGGTCAGCACCAACAATACAAAGGCAATTAAAAAACACGAATAGGTCACCGAAGACGGTACCCCCAACACGGGAGTGCGCTCGGTGCTGACAATCGGCATCAACGTAAAAGCGCCCCAGGCTAGCGAGCTATACGCTGCAATGAGAATCAAGCCGTTTCCCATGATCACTAAGCGTCGATACTTAAGCGGAATCTTTTCAAGAAACCAGACAATACTAATGTGCGAACCGTACTGCGCCGCGAGTACGACTCCGGACATCACCATCCACGGAAAGATCAGCTCGGGGGCTTCGCCACCTGCCTTCAAGCTGGTTGAAGACAGGTAACGTAAAAACACGTTGATGGCTAAGATCCCAAACAAGAGCACTGTCGTCACGTACAAGACAAAACGGCACACCGCTGCAATGCAGGCGTCAATTGAGTCACAGATTTTCAGCAGCATCCCGCTCATCTCACGTACTCCTTGTCACTTACTTACCGGCTCGAACCGCTTGCGCAGCGTCTACAACTTTCTTGACGAAGGCGCCCTGCGGCCCCTTAAGCCAGGCCTCAGTGACTGATTGTGTAGCAGCGTTAAAAGGAGCTAAGTCAACCGTATTCATTTCAATGCCTTTTGCTTTGAGCTCGCCAACCAATTTTTGATCTGACTCAAGCGATAACTGACGATTGAGCTTTGTCGCTTCGGCAGCAGCCTCGCGAATAATCTTTCGATCAGCCTCTGACAAACGATCGTACGTGCGCTTGGACATCACAAACGGCGTCATCTCATACTTATGCGCCGTAAAAGAGATGAACTTTTGCACTTCGTACAGTTTGGATGAATAGATATTCATCAGTGGATTCTCTTGTCCATCCACGACACCCTGTTGCAAGGCGACATACAGCTCAGAGAACTTAATTTGCTCGGGCTCTGCACCCAACGCTTTCATAATGTCGATGGTGGCTGGATCAGGTGGTGTACGCACCTTTAACCCTTTCATATCGGCAGGCGTCTTGATTGGGCGAAGCTTATTCGATACGTGACGAATGCCGTTATCCCAGTACCCTAGAACGATCAAGCCTTTTTCGGCAGAGATTTTGGCGAGTTCTTGACCAGCGGGGCCGTCAAGAACCTTCCAGGCGTCTTGCAAGGTAGGAAACAAGAACGGCATACCAAACGCAGAGTACTCTGGTACGACAGACGAAATCGAGCCTTGCGAGTTTGCGGCAAAATCAACGACACCACTACGTAGCGAGGTCAAGATTGGCACATCATCACCCAACTGTGCGGCCGGTGCAACCTGCACCAGAATCTTGCCACCACTTTTTTCTTTCACAACATCCGCAAACTTAACCGAGGCTTCGTGCTTTGGATTGCCAATTGCCGCATTATGGCCAAGTGTCAGTTTCATCTGAGCGTTAGCGCCTACTGAAATACACAGACACGACGCAGCGAACAGCGTTTTAAATAATTGCTTCATGGTTTGTCTCCGTTTCAATTTTAAGGATCTATATTCAAGTGCCGGCGATGACTCGATAGGAGTCGAGTTTTCGCCTTCCTTGACGTTTTTTTGAACCGCTACAACAACTTCTTGATAAAAGACACAATCGCTTCGGTTGAAATACCGTACCGATCATGCAACGTCGGCAAAGCACCTGCCGCTAAAAACTCATCAGGTAACGCAATTTGGTGATAGTTCGGTGCCATTCTTGCCCGCAATACACAGGCAGCAATCGCTTCGCCCAAGCCCCCTATCCTCGTATGATTTTCTGCAACAATCACCAGGCGCGAGCCGCGACCAATTTCTTTTAAGATTGTGGCTTCATCCAAGGGCTTGATCGTTGGTACGTGCAGAACTGCAACATCTGCAGCGCCTCCCGCCATCTCTTTTGCAACCTCTAGCGCTCGCATCGTCATAATGCCGCTCGAAATAATCAGGACATCCTTACCGTCTCGTACGAGTTGCGCCTGACCCAATTTGAACTTGTAGTCATACTCATCTAGCACTAACGGCACCTGACCGCGTAGCAGACGCATATACACTGGGCCATCGTGCGCTACCACTGCCGGGACCATTTGTTCAATATCCAGGGCATCGCACGGGTCAATGACTGTCATACCCGGAATCGCTCGCATCATCGCTAAGTCTTCGGTCGCCTGATGGCTAGGGCCGTAGCCAGAGGTCAGACCTGGCAGAGCGCATGCAATTTTTACATTTAAGTTTTCTTCTGCAATCACTTGGTGAATAAAGTCGTAGGCGCGCCGAGTTGCAAAGACTGCATAGGTTGTCGCAAAAGGGATCAAGCCTTCTTTTGCCATCCCCCCAGCCGCGCCCATTAAAAGTTGCTCGGCCATTCCCATTTGAAAAAATCGCTCTGGGTACGCCTGCGCAAAGATATGTAAGTCGGTGTACTTTGCCAAGTCTGCAGTGAGGCCAACAATTTCAGGCCGACTTTCAGCAAGTTCAACAAGTGCCTTTCCAAAGGGTGCGGCACGGACACGCTGACCTTCTGCGGCAATCGACGCAATCATGGCTGAGGTTGTCAGCTTGGGCTTCGTCACTGCAGTATTTGTGGGCGCGGTCATTGGGCACCTCCTTGAAAGCTAGCATCCAACTCGGCGATCGCTTGAGCCCATTCATTGGCTTCGACACGAATAAAGTGATTTTTTTCGCGCGCTTCTAGAAATGACACACCTTTACCCATCTTAGTATCAAGCAAAATGACACGTGGCTGTGGGGCAGCCAAAGTACGTGCCGTATCAAACGCAGCTAAGACGGCGGGCAGATCGTTACCATTGACGCGTTGCACATGCCAGCCAAAGGCCGCCCACTTATCCGACAAGGGCTCAAAAGGTAAAACCTGACTCGAGTAACCGTCTGCCTGTTGGTTATTAATATCAACCAAGCAGATTAAATTTGCGAGTTTGTGCGACGACGCGGAGAGAGCCGCCTCCCAAGTCGAGCCTTCATCAAGCTCACCATCTGACATTGAGTTATAAACAAACGCGGGGTTACGCTTGTGTCGTAGAGCGAGTGCCATGCCGACACCGATCGGTAGCCCCTGCCCAAGTGAGCCACCCGAAATCTCCATCGCGGGCGTATAGGTCGCCATGCCCGACATCGGCAGGCGACTTTCATCACAGCCATAGGTTTCGAGTTCGTCTTCACTCAAAATACCAGCATTGATCAGCGCAGCATAAAACGCGATTGCGTAGTGACCATGCGAGAGTAAGAAGCGATCACGCTGCTCCCACTCAGGCTCACCAATTTTGAATTTCAGCGCGTGTCCGTAAGCGACGGCGAGCATATCGGCGATGCCTAAGGCCTGACCAATATAACCTTGCCCCTGCACCTCTCCCATTCGCAGCGCCAAGCGACGAATCCGGAGATCGGAAGAGCACACGTCTGAACTC
>CALCPT010000027.1 GCA_937897265.1 uncultured Alcaligenaceae bacterium | reverse complement strand
GGTTGCATGGCCGCGCTTGATGCACAACGGTGGCTGGAGAATGCGCAGTCCTAAAGCGGGGCTAGCTGACCTGAAGCGCCTGAGCGAGGCAACCGCTCGCGCGCAAGCTCAGGCTAGCGCCGACGCAACAAGACAGTCGCTTCAAGCTCAGTCTGCCGCCAAAACCCCAGCGGTGGCGCCTCCAGCGCCAGCGCCGGAGAGCGTGGATCACAAGCTGTTTGCGCGGGCGGTTCGCTCAGTTCAACCATTGAGCAAGACGCAGACACGCCTTTTGCTCAGACCAGAACTTGACCCCAGTCGGAGCGAGCAACTTACAGAACGTCGCCAGCGAGCAGTTGGGCAGCCCCCCGCCCGCCTTGAGCGCTTATCCGATGGCGCTGGCTCGTCCAGCGATGTTGAAGTTGAGTCGGCCTGGGCGGCCTCAGGCATCGGGCCGTCAGTATTGCGTCAACTCGGGCGGGCATTTTGGCCGATTGGCGCGCACCTAGATTTACATGGCCTGAGCAGCGATCAAGCGCGTACCGCCTTAGTCACCTTTATTGAAAATAGCCAAACTCACTCAACGCGTTGCGTCTGCATTATTCACGGCGTTGGTTATGGCTCGGCAAACGGCCAAGCAATCTTGCCTGTGCGAATGAGGCAATGGTTGAAACAGCTGCCGGCCGTCAGTGCATTCGCACAGGCCCCTAAAGCGCATGGCGGGGCAGGCGCCCTGCTCGCACTGCTTAGGCTGCCCTGACGCTTCGCGCAGGGCTTACGATACTCGCCGACTTGACTCGCCGACCGGCGAGCTAATCAGGCGACCGTAACTCATCCACCAGCGCGTCGGTGACCGAATTGACTCGTCGGGTCAATAGCGACACCAGTACGATGACCGCAAAAGCTGCGGGCGCCCCAAAGACGCCGGCAGCAATCGGTTGAATATCCCACCACAACGTAATGGGCTCGGTAGTTGGCACCCCCACCAACCAATGACGCAACCATGGCTGGGCTTGGATCATATAGAGAATGGTGACGCACAAACCCGCTAGCATTCCGCAACAGGCGCCCCACTTGTTTGCGCCTTTCCAAAAAATCCCTAAGACCAGCACCGGAAAAAAGGTCGACGCCGCAAATGAAAACGCTGCGCCTACTAAAAATAAAATATCCGCCGGCGTTCGCGTCGCGGCCCAGGCCGCAGCAAAGGCAACAATCAATAATAATATTTTGGATAACAGCACACGCCGCCCTGGCCCCATCTTGGGGGACAGCACTCTAAACAACGTGTCATGCGATAGCGCGCTTGACAGAGTTAACAATAGACCATCAGCCGTAGATAAGGCTGATGCCAAAGCTCCCGCAGCCACAAGACCTGATACGACATAGGGCAGCCCTCCAATTTCAGGGCCAGCCAATACAACGACATCCGCTCCCATCTGAATTTCGGCTAACTGCACAATGCCATCTCGATTTAAATCCACGATATTCAGTAAGGAGCGATCTACGGCCGACCAGGCATGCACCCAGGCCGGCAAATCTGCAAACCGACTTCCAACTAAATCCGTATAAATTTCAAACTTGACCAGGATCGCCAACGCCGGAGCCGTCAGATACAACAGCAAAATAAACAGCAAAGACCAAAAAACAGACTTGCGGGCGGCATCGACCGAAGGCGTCGTAAACGAACGCATCAAGATATGGGGCAAGCCAGCCGTACCCATCATCAAGCACAACACGATCGCCAAAAAATTATTTCTCACCGCATCGGTTAACTCGAAGGTTCGACTCGCGAACGGCTCAGCATGAGGTTGCGGCGCAGTCGCCCGGACGGCGTAATCGTCGCGCGCCCTAGACCAAGCCATGCGGGCGCTATCAACAGATTTAGGGTAGGCCGCCAGCTCGCGCTCAAGGTTGCGCACCTCGCCCATCGGTGCATCATTCGCACGCGCACGCAACAGTTGAAGACGGAGTTTTTGTTGTTCTGTTTCGTAAGTCTCAGGCAAGCCAGAGACCCGCATCTGCATCACTTCAGCACGAGCCTGCCACATCGCACGAACCGCAAGCTCACTTGGATCATGCGTCAGTTCGCGCTCACGCTCGCTGACTTGCTGCAGAACAGAACTGGCAGCGGCCTGCGGCACGGGTTCGCCCGTTTGCTTCACAGCAAGCCAAACAACAGGCACCAAATAAGCGATCAGCAAAATGATGTATTGCCCGACTTGTGTCCACGTCACGGCGCGCATACCACCTAAAAACGAACACACCAGCACGCCGCCCAACGCGATGAAAATCCCCAACTCAAACGAGATGCCGGTCATACGCGTGGTAATAATCCCGACCCCATAAATTTGAGCGACGAGATAGGTAAACGAACACAGCACTGCGCAAAGCACCCCTAGGAGTCTGGGCCAATTACCGCCAAAACGAGCCCCTAAAAAATCAGGGATGGTGTAGCGCCCAAACTTTCTTAGATAAGGGGCCAAAAAAAGCGCAACCAACACGTAGCCACCGGTCCAGCCCAAAATGTAAGCCAAGCCGTTGTAACCGGTGAGATACAAGGTGCCAGCGACGCCAATAAACGAGGCAACGGACATCCAGTCGGCAGCTGTGGCCATCCCGTTGTAGATTGCGGGCACCCGTCGCCCGGCGACATAGTATTCAACCGGATCCGAGGTGCGGCACATAATGCCAATGCCGGCATACAACGCTACGGTCACGAGCAAAAAGCAATAGCCAATCCATTGTCTCGCCAACCCCATAATTTCAAATAGGGCTAGCAACAGCACCAACAAACAAAATCCGAACGTGTACGCGGCGTAGCCGCGAAACAGTTGGGCATTAAAGCTACGCTGCGAGACGGGATCTTGCAGCACTTAGTCGCCTGCTTGGGAGGCGCGTCGAGCGCGTTGGTCGCTGTGGGCCATCCACCAAGCGTAGAGCCCAACAATCAGCAAGAAGACAAGCGGAGCACCGAAGGCTGCCATCCAAAATGAAAACGGCCAACCAAAAATGAAATATTGGCTTAACTCAAGCGCAAAATACGCCGGCACAAACGTCACCAACCACCAAAGACATAACAAGGCCACAATCAATCCGAGATTGTGACGCCAGTAGCGAATGAGAGAGTGGGCTTGAGCAGCGCGCATGATCGCCTAAAATATACAGCTTGGTGAGTCAAAGCGACAACGGCCGACACCAAAGTGCCAGCCGTTGTGCGATTTATTTTTATTAGAGTCCTGCTTATTTTTGTTATGAAGCCGATGCTGCTAGCTTGCTCATGCAGAGCCTTGTCCCCTCACCTGCATGAGAATGATTCTGCACCGTCACGGGTCTTGTGACATTAGGGTATGCCCTAGATTTGGGCGATTCTGAGCTATTGTTTCACTATATGGACAACTTTGCACAATTGTGTGCATGCTAGTTTTTGTCACGGAGCCTCATGTTTAACCCGTCGCGCGACCAAGTTAGAGAGTTTTTTGTCAACACCTGGCGCAAAGATCGCGCCCATGAACTCTTGACGCCCCTCGAAGCCATGGCCTTAGACTGGATTCAGCAGCATCCCGAGTACCACGAAGCCCTTGAAAGCCCAGACGCGCTGACGCAAGAGTTTAAGGTTGAAGACGGCCGCAGCAACCCCTTTTTGCATCTCTCGATGCACTTGGCAATCGCCGAGCAGCTCTCGATTGATCACCCGCGCGGTATTAAACAAGCGTTTGACACCATGGCACGCAGCTCAAGCGGGCACTACGCAGTACATCAGATCATGGAATGCCTAGGACAGGTAGTCTGGGAAGCCCAACGGCTTGGTACCCCCTTAGACAGTGACACCTACATCGAACTCATCAAACAACGAGCCAGTCGCGATTAACTGCGCTGCGAACCAGTGTGGCGGGCATGCGGTGGTGACACAACCCGCTAAGGGGCCTAGCGTCATCATAGGCAGCCTCGCCCACGCTAAGTGCGTTGGGCAATAAAAAACCGCCGTTCAGGCGGTTTTTTATTCAGGCAAACAGCGGTTTACTTACGAACAGCCAACGGCCCAGGCTGCGCAGCCAACCACGCTGAAACGTTTTCAACGTCTTGCTTAGACAATTGCGCTGCAAAGGCGCCCATGACAGCATTTTTACGCACGTTAGCTGAGGCCGGAGCACCCGCCGCGCCGCGCTGATACGCCTTCAAAGCATGTGCTAAGAAGTCGGCATGCTGGCCTGCAAGGATCGGATAAACAGGCATGATTGGCGACTTGGCGTCGGCACCGTGACACGAGGCACAGTTGACTTTTTCCCAGACGGCTTTACCCGCGGCGAGGTCGGCCGCTTGAGCCAAACTCGAACCCATCATTACCATCACGCCACAGAGGGCAAGCTTCAAATGTTTCATGGTAGCCCCCGATTATTTCAGTTTGGAATAGTAAGCGGCCAGATCGGCAATATCTTGATCTGACAGGCTTTTTGCGATCGCATCCATGGTGGGATGGGTTCTTTCGCCTGAGGCATAGGCCCGCAAGGCTGATTGAATGTAGGCATCATTTTGGCCTGCAATCATTGGCACTGAATACACCTCAGGGAAACTTGAGCGGTATCCGGGGATGCCATGGCAGCCGATACACATCGAGACTTTCGCCTTGGCAGCTTGGGCGTTACCGACGGGGGCGTCTGCAGCGAAGCCGGTTGGGGCAAAGGCACAGGAGACAGCCAAGGCTACGCCAGCAAAAATTTGGGGGAGCCGTCGGGTAACCGACGCACTGCCACTACGCATCTGATTTGGAGACATGGTTTTGGAAGACTTCATCTAAAAGAGCTCTGGCCACACCAGAACAACAACCCGAGAATACTCTCGGCCGCAAAACGTTAAGATTGTACGATAATTGGCGAAATTAGATTTCGCTACCCGAAACATTTACCACTGAACCTTTACTTTGCGGCCCCCTTCATGACCTCTCCAACCCAGAATCCCGAGCAAACCAAACGCTTTGACGGCACCGAGCGCTACGTTGCCACAGACGACCTCAAGCTGGCGGTCAATGCCGCCCTGACACTGCAGCGCCCTCTGCTCATTAAGGGCGAGCCCGGCACAGGCAAAACCATGTTGGCCGAAGAGGTTGCGGCTGCGCTCGATCGCCCCTTGCTGCAATGGCACATTAAATCAACGACTAAAGCCCACCAAGGCCTCTACGAATATGACGCCGTGTCGCGTTTGCGCGACTCGCAGCTAGGCGAAGAAAAAGTCAAAGATATTCGCAACTACATCATGCAAGGGGTGCTGTGGCAGGCCTTTACGGCTCCCAAGCCAGTGGTGTTGTTGATTGACGAAATCGATAAAGCCGATATCGAGTTTCCTAACGACTTGCTGCGCGAACTCGATCAAATGCAATTTCACGTGTACGAAACCCGTGAAACGATTAGCGCGCTGCATCGCCCACTCGTGATCATCACGTCAAATAACGAAAAAGATCTGCCTGACGCGTTTCTGCGCCGCTGCTTCTTTCATTACATTCGCTTCCCTGACCGTGACACCTTGCGCAGCATTGTCGGCGTGCATTTCCCAGATCTGCACGCAGAAGTCTTGCGCGCGGCACTCGATACATTTTTTGCGCTACGTGAAGCTCCGGGCTTAAAGAAAAAACCCTCGACCTCTGAGTTTCTTGACTGGTTACGCCTGCTGATCGCTGAAGATGTTAGCCCCTCAGAGATCGACGCGCACGCGGCCACCTCGGTACCCATGCTAGCCGGCGCGCTCCTTAAAAACGAGCAAGATTTGCAATTGCTCGAACGCCTTGCTGCCGTGACACGCAGCAGCACCCGTCGTCCGTCTGGTTCAAGCAATGGTTAACAATCAAGGCTTTCAGCAAGCACCCTCGCCCTGTACCTTGCAAGGGTGGGGCGTCCGCCTTGAGCCGCTCTCGCAAGCGTACGCCGAAGGCTTGACCGCCGCGGCACGCGACGGAGAGCTCTGGAATCTGCGGGTGACTTCAGTACCCGAGCCAGAGCAAACGTCAAGCTACATTCAGACAGCGCTTGACGGTTTAGCAGCCGGGCACATGCTGCCCTTCGTGGTCAAGGATGAGGCCTCGGGAAAAATCCTTGGTACCGCTCGCTACCACGACATCATCGCCCCCG
>CALCPT010000026.1 GCA_937897265.1 uncultured Alcaligenaceae bacterium | reverse complement strand
GTTGCGGCTCTGCTGCCATTGGTATCTTTGCGCAACAATTTTATGAGTTGGCCGACGAGGTTGTGGTGGTCGACGATCACATCACCGGCGTCTTGACTGAGCATCAGGCGGGCTGTTGTTTAAATATGCGCTCGTCTGGTATTTCGATTCGGGGTCGCCGTTCAACCCCCGGTCGTTATTTTCAAGTGGCAAACCCTGGCACTGGCTGGGGAGGCACCGATATTGCAGATCCCTTGAGCATTATTGAAAAGTGGGATCCTAAACGTGCCTGGCCTGGTTTGCGATTACTGATGACTTCGACGACGGGAGAGCACGCCGCCTGGTTCGTGCTCGACGAGGATTTGATCCCGAGGCAGCAAGAGATTCCGGCTGCGGTGCAGACGGTCATCGATCGTATCGGCGAAAACTGCGAGCCGTCACTGACCACTGTGTTGTTCTTGGGTGGTGCGGGTGGTAGTTTGCGAGCTGGTGTCACAGATAATCCAGTGTTGCTCACGCGTGCGATTAAACAAGCCTTGGTGAATGTGACCTGTGGTGGGGCGCCTGCGTACGTCTGGCCCGGCGGGGGGATTACCGTGATGGTGGATGTGCTGCGCATGCCGGATCACAGTTTCGGTACCGTGCCGACCCCAGCAATCGTTGCACCTTTCGAATTCAGTATGCGCGCAGAAGATTTTAAAAAGCTGGGCGGCCACATGGCGTATGTGCGACCGCTCGACGCAGTGTTGCGCGATGGCGCCTGGCACGCCGACGGAGCTCCCACTGCGCGCAAGTGGGTAATGCAACCCACTCAAAATCCTTGGCCGTTGGGTCAGCCGCCTCAGCTAGGCTAAAGAACATGGGGCCGACATCGCATGAGTTGTCGCAAGGACGCCGCCATTTTCAGCATGGGCCGATCGATATCATTGCTTACGCCGAGGGCGACCCGGTGAGTGTTGCGCAGGCGCACGAGGCCGCTTGGCAGCGCTTTGGTCAAATTTTGCCTGAATTGGTAAATGAGTTGACTGAGTTGCGTCAGCCTGTGCGTGGCGCGGGCGGTTTGAAGGGGCCGATTGCTCAGTCGATGTGGAAAGCGTGTAAGGCCTGTTTGATCGACTCGGATACAGATGCGTTTTTAACGCCGATGGCCGCAGTCGCCGGCTCAGTCGCACAGGACTTGAGTGCCTACTACCAAGTCGAAGGGGTCAAGCGCGCCTGGGTCAATAACGGGGGCGATATTGCGTTGCATCTCACTGAAGACACTGCCGTTTCGATTGGACTATTTGCCGACTTGGCTCGCTTAGACGAGCAACAGTTAAGTTCAGGTTTGCAGACCGATGCTGTGTTTGAAGTGAAGTATGGGATGGGCATTTCGGGTGTGGCCACAAGCGGTTGGCGCGGACGTAGTTTTTCTTTGGGGATTGCCGATAGCGTGACCGTATTTGCGGCGAGTGCGTCTCAGGCAGACGCCGCTGCAACGATGATTGCCAACGCCGTCAATCTCGCCGATCCGCGTATCGTGCGCGAACCTGCCAACGCTTTAAAAGACGATTCGGATTTGGGTCAGTATTTGGTTACGGTCGATGTGCCTGAGTTGAATCAGGACGAAATTTATGAAGCACTAGAGGCCGGCTTAAAAAAAGCGCGCACGCTTCAGCAGAACGGTTTAATCTGTGCAAGTGTTTTAAGTTGTCAGGGCTGGTTTGCCAGTACTGAAACGGCTCGAGTTCAACGCATAATCTGAGGTCATGATGCAAGCAAACATTCGCAGGATGGTGGTGCAAGTCGATGAGGTATGGGCAGAGAATGGTCAGGCTGTGTCGCCTCCAACTCGTCGAGCACTGGCGATGGCTGTGATAGAAAACCCCTTCGCAGGGCGCTACGTTCAAGATCTTGAAAAGTTGATCTCGATCGGTGAAGAGCTTGGCGGTTTGTTGGGTGAGCGCTGCGTGCAAGCGCTTGGCATCAAACCTGGCGAAGCCCAAAGCTATGGCAAGGCTGCCATTGTGGGTGAGGCAGGCGAGCTTGAACATGCCGCTGCAATATTGCACCCCAAATTAGGCGCACCTTTGCGTGTCGCGGTTGAAAAAGGGGCGGCACTCGTGCCATCGAGTAAAAAAATGGGTGTGATGGGCACCGCCATTGATGTACCGCTCGGGCATAAAGATGCGGCATATGTGCGCACGCATTTTGATGCGATCGAAGCAAGGGTGACCGATGCGCCTCGTGCAAACGAAATCGTGGTGTGTGTTGCCGTAACCGATAGCGGACGCCCCAACCCCAGAGTCGGTGGACTGCAGCATTCTGAAATGATTGGTAAAGATGGTTTGCGTTAAACGTATTTGGTAGTCAGGGTATCAGGCCTTTAAACCGGAGAAAAAAGTGAAACAGAATCGACTCAGTATTCTCGCAAAACTCAGCGTCGCAACAGTGGCGCTGTTAAGTGCCTCAACAAGTGTACTGGCGCAGGGCGTCATCAAAATCGGCGAGATCAACAGCTACAAAGCCCAGCCCGCTTTTCTTGAGCCCTACAAAAAAGGTATGGAACTCGCCATTGAGCAGATCAATGCGGGTGGCGGTTTGAATGGTAAAAAAGTTGAGCTCATCACGCGTGACGATAATGCCAATCCCGGGGACGCCGTACGGGTGGCTGAAGAGTTGGTTTCGCGCGATCAAGTGGATGTGTTGACTGGGTCGTTCTTGTCGCACATCGGTCTGGCGTTAACTGACTTTGCGAAGCAAAAGAAAGTCTTCTTTTTAGCTAGCGAGCCCTTGACTGATAAGATTGTCTGGCAAAACGGTAATCGCTATACGTTCCGTCTGCGCACCTCAACCTACATGCAGGTGGCAATGCTTGTGCCAGACGCGGTGGCAATGAAAAAAAAGCGCTGGGCGATTGTTTATCCCAATTATGAATACGGTCAATCAGCAGTGGCAAGTTTCAAAGCGCTACTCAAGGCCGCACAACCTGATGTTGAATTTGTGGCCGAGCAAGCGCCACCTTTAGGCAAGCTAGATGCTGGTAGCGTCGTGCAAGCTTTGGCCGATGCCAAACCTGATGCGATCTTTAACGTGTTGTTTGGAGCAGACTTGTCTAAGTTTGTGCGCGAAGGTAACACCCGCGGCCTGTTTAAAGACCGCGAAGTGGTGAGCTTACTAACGGGTGAACCTGAATACCTTGATCCACTCAAAGACGAAACGCCCAACGGTTGGCTAGTCACCGGCTACCCTTGGTATGGCATTAAGACGCCAGAGCATGAGGCGTTCTTGAAAGCGTATCAAGATAAGTTCAAAGACTATCCGCGTCTAGGTTCTGTGGTGGGCTATAGCTCGATCATGTCGCTTGCCGCCGGTATCAAAAAAGCTCAAAGCACAGAGACAGAAAAGCTGATCTCTGCGTTCACTGGGTTGAATCTGATGACCCCCTTTGGTGCCATTACCTACCGACCTGAAGATCATCAGTCCACGATGGGTAGTTATGTTGGTCGCACCAAGAATGAGGGTGGCAAAGGTGTGATGGTCGATTTTCGTTTCTTGGATGGCGCGAAATTCTTACCCTCAGCCGAAGAGGTTAAAAAATTGCGACCTGCGCAATAGTCTTTTGATTGAAATGAGCGATTGATGGATTTATCTGGTTTTGTTGTTCAGTTGCTCAACGGTCTGGCCGGGGCCTCGTCGCTCTTTTTAGTTTCGGCCGGACTGTCGCTCATTTTTGGTGTGACACGAATCGTGAACTTTGCTCACGGTTCGTTTTTTATGGTGGGTATCTATCTCGCCTACACCTTGGTCACTCGTTTTGCTGACACACTGGGCTTTTGGCCGGCCCTACTGTGTGCTGCTTTATTAGTGGGTGTGCTTGGTGCTGTGGTCGAAATCACCTTGATGCGCCGCATTTATCGTGCGCCAGAATTATTTCAATTGTTGGCGACTTTCGCTTTGGTTTTGGTGTTTAAAGATGCGGTGTTGTGGCTGTGGGGCCCAGAAGAGCTTCTCGGACCACGCGCCCCGGGTTTGAAAGCGGCGGTGCAGATTTTGGGGCGTAGTTTTCCTGCCTACGATTTATTTTTAATCGTGGTTGGCCCCGTCTTACTTGGTTTGTTATGGCTGCTTCTGACGCGCACCCGCTGGGGCACCTTTATCCGCGCCGCAACGCAAGATCGCGACATGGTGGCCGCGCTTGGGGTGAATCAGGCTTGGCTATTTACCAGTGTGTTTGCGCTGGGTGCTTTATTAGCGGGTTTGGGCGGTGCCTTGCAACTACCACGTGAACCGGCGAGCCTTGAAATGGATCTCAACACGATTGGCGCCGCGTTCGTTGTGGTGGTGGTAGGTGGGATGGGCTCTATCCCCGGTGCTTTTGTGGCGGCACTGTTAATCGCCGAATTAAAAGCCATTTGCATCTGGTTGGGTGTCGTCAATATTTTTGGTACTTCGATCTCTTTTTCAAAATTCACTCTAGTGGTTGAATTTTTGGTGATGGCCGTTGTGTTGGTGTTGCGTCCCTGGGGATTGTTGGGTAAACCACAACCGCTCTCACGCCATGCTGGCCATATCGAAGCCCCCCTGACTGCACCCACACGTATGACGACCACCTTGCAGCTAGTGGCAGTCGCCTTGTTGGTGCTGCTACCGTGGCTCACCTCGTCATCACCTTATTTCACGGTGCTGAGCATCGATTTGTTGGTGGCGGTGTTGTTTGCGACCAGCTTGCACTTCATTATGGGGCCGGCCGGCATGCATTCGTTTGGGCATGCAGCCTATTTTGGTTTGGGCGCGTATGGCGCCGCGCTCTTGTTTAAAACACTTGGGTTGCCCATGGAGCTTGCGCTGCTGCTGGCACCTCTTGTTGCGGGCTTGGGAGCGTTGCTATTTGGTTGGTTTAGTGTGCGTTTATCGGGTGTCTATTTGGCGATGTTGACCTTGGCGTTCGCGCAAATCACCTGGGCCGTGGTGTTTCAGTGGGATGCTTTCACCGGTGGCAGCAACGGGTTGACGGGTGTGTGGCCAGCGGCATGGCTGGCTGACAAAAAAAATTATTATTTTTTGACACTCTCATGCGTTGTTTTAAGCGTTTGGTTATTGCGACGGATGTTATACGCGCCTTTGGGATACGCCATGCGCGCGGGTCGAGATTCTCCGATGCGTGCTGATGCCATTGGCATCAACGTCAAACGGGTGCAATGGGTTGCTTTTGTGATCGCTGGTGTCTTTTCAGGGGTGGCCGGTGCGCTTTTCGCTTTTTCTAAGGGCAGCATCTCGCCTGAGACGTTGCATGTGAGTCGCTCGGTGGATGGCTTAGTGATGGTCTTACTGGGTGGTATACAAACCTTGGCAGGCCCCATCGTGGGAGCAGTGAGTTTCACGTGGTTACATGATGTCATCGCGCGTAACACTGAATATTGGCGCGCGATGCTAGGTGGCATTATTTTGTTATTGGTATTGTTGTTTCCTGAAGGGATTGCGGGCTTTGTACGCCGTATGAGTTTGCGTGTAACGGGCAAGGGGCAAACATGAGTCTGTTGGTAGTGAAAGACTTAGGCAAGTCCTTTGGCGGTGTGAAGGCTGTTGATGGAATTTCGTTTGAGCTTGAGCCCGGCGAGTTGTTAGCCCTGATCGGTCCGAATGGCGCCGGCAAGTCCACCACTTTCAATATGGTCAACGGTCAATTGCGGGCGGATCGCGGATCAATCCGTTTTGCCGGACAAGAGTTAGTTGGTCTTGCACCACGCGACATCTGGCGCTTAGGGGTGGGTCGCACGTTTCAGATCGCCGAAACGTTTTCTTCGTTAACAGTGATTGAAAATGTGCAGATGGCCTTGCTCTCTCATGCGGGAGAGGTATTTTCGTTTGTCAAAGCTGCTCGCGAACATGAACGTGCCCGAGCGCTTGAGCTGCTTGAGCAAGTTGGTATGGCGTCGCAAGCAGATCGTCCTTGCAGCGCGTTGGCCTATAGCGATGTAAAGCGTGTCGAACTGGCGATCGCGTTGGCCAATCGTCCGCGACTGTTATTGATGGATGAGCCCACCGCGGGTATGGCACCCAAAGAACGCAACGCGTTAATGACGTTGACGAAAAAATTAGTGCTTAAGCAACAAATCGCTGTGCTCTTTACTGAGCACAGCATGGATGTGGTGTTTGCTCACGCCGATCGCATGATTGTTTTGGCGCGCGGAAGACTGATCGCGCAAGGAAAGGCTGACGACATTCGTAAAGATGCCAAGGTGCAAGAGGTGTACTTTGGCTCTGGTGCGACGTTTGAAGATGAGGCAGCTGCTGTGGTCTCGATAGTCAAAGCTCAGGCAGCAAATGAGCCAAACAAAGGAATGTCCGAAACTCGGGCTATCGAGGACGCTCAGACAGGGTTGCTCGAGGTTCAGATTGTTCAAGACTCTCGTAAAGACGTCAGTTCGCGTGATCAAATCGAACCCCTTTTGTCTGTGCAAACGTTGCGGGCCTGGTATGGCGCCGCTCAGATTTTGTACGACGTGAACGTTGAAGTGAAGCGCGGTGAAGTCGTGGCGCTGATGGGACGCAATGGGGCGGGTAAGTCAACCACCATGAAAGCGTTGATGGGCCTGCTTGAAAAACGTAGTGGTGACGTGCGCTTTATGGGGCGTGATATCTCAAAAGATGCGGCGCACCGTATTGCGGCAAGTGGGTTAGGGTACGTACCTGAGGATCGGCGAATTTTTACCGACTTAACCGTCTTAGAGAACCTGGAAGTCGGGCGGCAGAAGCCTCGCTTGTGGCCCGATGGCTCGCCAGCGCCGACCTGGACCGTGCAGCAACTGTTTACGCTGTTTCCGAACCTTGGCGAGATGCCTAGACGCCCAGGCGGGCAGATGAGCGGTGGTGAACAGCAGATGCTGACAGTGGCGCGCAGTCTGATGGGTAATCCCTATTTGGTGTTGCTCGATGAGCCCTCTGAGGGGGTGGCACCTGTGATTGTCGAGCAAATGGTGCAGATGATTCTTGAGCTTAAGAAACAAGGAGTCAGTATTTTGCTGTCTGAGCAAAATTTGCACTTCGCACGCTTGGTGTGCGACCGCGCCTATGTGCTTGAAAAAGGGCAAATCCGTTTTAGCGGCACGATGGCCGAGCTCGATGCCAATGAGCACGTGCGTCAAACTTATTTAAGCGTCTAAGGTCTTTGATGAGCACTTCGTCACCCTGTACCTTGCGTGTTAATGACCAGCAACATGACTTACAGCTGTCGGAAAATGTGTCGTTAATGCACGTGTTGCGTAATGACCTTGCGTTGAATGGTCCAAAATATGGTTGTGGTTTAGGCCAATGCGGCGCTTGCACCGTGCTCATTGATGGGGTGGCTGCGCGCTCGTGCGTGGTGCCTGCACAAGGCGTCCAAGGTCGTGCCATTACAACGCTCGAAGGCTTAGGCTCGGGGTCGCGGTTGCATCCCGTGCAACAGGCTTTTATCGATGAGCAAGCCGCGCAGTGTGGGTATTGTCTAAACGGAATGATTGTGATGACAGTGTCTTTATTGAGTCATACTCCCGACCCGACTGAGGACGAAATTCGTAGTGCCTTATCGGGTAATTTTTGTCGCTGCGGCACTCACGTTGAAATCATTCGAGCGGTGAAGCGTGCAGCCGTGTTGATGCAAACCCCTCGCAGGGCAAGTCATGACGCACCCTAGTTCTTTGCGAACTCGCGCAGATTTTTTAACCGCAACTGGCGTATTGTTGGTGGTGCGTGATCCGCCACCTGCTAACCCTCCTGCGCCTGGCCAGCCGGCGGCTGTGCCGGGCAACCCTGCTGAAGGGGTCGAAATTTTGCTCGCGCTTTGGGCGGACGGGCGGGTGACTGCCTTGCATGGTCATGTGGATCTCGGCACCGGAATCAAAACTGCGTTTGCGCAGATCGTCGCCGAAGAGCTTGACGTGGCGCTTGAGCAGGTTGATGTGGTGTTGGGCAACACCGGAACGGCCCCTAATCAAGGGCCTACCATTGCAAGTGGGTCGCTTCAAATTCACGCTGCACCTCTTCGGGCGGCTGCGGCTCAAGCTAGGCAATATTTGTTGGAATTAGCGGCGGCTAAATTCGCAGTGCCCGTAACACAATTGACAGTCAGCGCCGGGGTCGTTTCCTGTCCGAGCTCAACGGATCCCACTGAACTTCATACCTCGAGTGCGAGCAAGACCGTCGTGCAGGCGACTGCCGCCGGTGCCACGTCGCTCGGTCCAAGCCTTACCGTTAGCTACGCAACATTACTTGCGGGCCAGCGGCTCCATTTGAAGCTTGAATTGACTACGCCGGTCAAAGATCCTTCAACGTATCGCACAGTCGGGCAGTCATCACCGCGCGTGGATATTCCGGCAAAAGCAACTGGCGAGTTAGTATTCGTCCACGATATGCGAGTGCCTGGCATGTTGCATGGTCGAGTGATCCGTCCGCCCTATGCTGGTGCCGATCACGGTGATTTTATTGGTAACTTGCTTGAGTCAGTTGACGAGACCTCAATTGCGCATATCCCCGGCATTCGCGCGGTGGTGGTGATTCGGGATTTTGTTGGTGTGGTGGCCGAGCGTGAAGAATTTGCTGAGCTCGCGGCTAACACGCTACGTGTGCACTGGAAGCCTTGGGCTGGCTTGCCTGACCTATCCGATGTTGAGCAAGCGTTGCGCAACAACCCCGCAACGCCCCGTCAACTCGTCGACGAGGGCGATGTGGATCAGGCGCTTGCGCAGGCTGCGCAGTCGATGCCACGAACTTATATTTGGCCCTATCAGATGCATGCGTCGATTGGCCCATCTTGTGCCGTGGCTGAATTCAAAACGGATCCGAGCGACCCGTTTGCGTTAACCGTTTGGGCTGGCACGCAAAATCCTCATGTGTTGCGCGCAGACTTGGCGCGTTTAACCGCACTAGAAGATACTGCGATCGAAATCGTACGGATGGAGGCCTCTGGCTGTTACGGGCGTAATGGCGCTGACGATGTGGCGGCAGATGCGGTCTTGCTCGCGCGTGCGGTCGGTGCGCCAGTGCGTGTGCAGCTCACGCGCGAGCAAGAAAATTTGTGGGAGCCTAAGGGCGCGGCGCAATGGATGGAGGTTCGCGGTGGCTTGCATGAGGACGGCTCAATTGCGGCCTATGATTTTTCAACCTCGTATCCCTCAAACGGTGCACCGACTTTAGCACTGTTGCTGACGCGTACGCTTGAGCCCAATGCGCAAGCGTATGCGATGGGCGATCGCACTGCGCGTCCGCCTTATACGTTGCAAAATTTGCGCGTGACGGTAAATGACATGCCGCCGATTTTGCGTGCCTCGTGGTTGCGTGGCGTGTCGGCGATGCCCAATTCGTTTGCCCACGAATCCTATATTGATGAATTAGCGACTGCGGCCGGGGTCGATCCTCTGACCTTCAGATTGCGGTATCTCGATGATCCGCGCGCGCGTGAATTATTACAAGCGACGGCCGCCAAAGCGGGCTGGAAAACGCATGATCAACCACAGCAACAGGGTGCAGAGGGCGATATTTTGCACGGGCAGGGCATTGCTTGGGCGCGCTACGTTCATAGCAAGTGGCCAGGATTTGGTGCTGCGTGGGCCGCCTGGATCGCCGATGTTGAGGTCAATAAGCGCACCGGTGAGGTGCATGTCAAACGGGTGGTGGTGGGTCACGATGCAGGCTTAACCATTAATCCCGCTGGTGTTGAACATCAAATTCATGGCAACGTGGTGCAAACCACCAGTCGTGCCATGCTTGAACAGGTTCCAACCGAACGTGAGCGTCATACCGTTGCCACTCGCGAGTGGGGTTCGTATCCGATTTTGAGTTTCAGGCAAGTTCCTGTGATCGAAGTCATGCAGATGCCTCGGCATAACGAGCCCGCACTTGGCGCAGGTGAGTCAGCTTCGGTGCCCGGCACGGCTGCAATTGCGAATGCCATTTTTGATGCAACGGGCGTGCGCTTTAGGCAACCGCCTTTCACGCCTGAGGTTGTGCGCGCAGCCTTGAATCCTTTGATGTGTCAGGGAGACGCAGCCCCGAATGAGACAGGGCAGGCTGCCTTGGCGTCGCC
>CALCPT010000025.1 GCA_937897265.1 uncultured Alcaligenaceae bacterium | reverse complement strand
GCAAACGCTCCATGCCGATCGCGAAACCTACGGCTGGCGCGGCTTTGCCGCCCAACAACTCGATCAAACCGTCATACCGCCCACCACCGCACACCGTGGCCTGCGCCCCAAGCTTGTCAGTGACCCACTCAAACACCGTTAAATTGTAGTAATCCAGCCCGCGCACCATTCGAGGATTCAAACGATACGGCACACCTGCGTCGGTCAGACGCGCGCAAACCCCATCAAAATGGGCTCGCGATGTCTCGCCTAAAAAGTCAAACAACTTCGGCGCCGAATCAGCCATGGCCTGCATAGCGGGGTTTTTAGTGTCTAGCACTCGCAACGGGTTGGTATACATCCGCCGCAAACCGTCTTCATCCAAAATATCTTTATGCTGTTCAAGGTGTTGAATCAGTGCGGCGCGGTGGGCGGCTCGCTCTTCGCCCTGCCCTAAAGAATTAATCTCTAACTGCACATCGGTGATCCCGAGTAGCTTCCAGAGCCGCGCCACCATGACAATCAATTCAGCATCGATATCGGGGCCAGCCAAACCTAGCGCCTCAACGTCAATTTGATGAAACTGGCGGTAACGACCACGCTGCGGGCGTTCGTGACGAAACACCGGGCCCATGGCGTACACGCGCTGCGGCCTGTCATAAAGAAGGTTGTGTTCGATTGCCGCGCGGACCATCCCTGCGGTGAATTCGGGTCGCATCGTCAACGACTCGCCATTGAGCGAATCGGTAAAGGTGTACATCTCTTTTTCAACAATATCAGTGACTTCGCCAATGCCGCGTGTAAATAGACGGGTGTGCTCAAGAATCGGGGCACGCATGTTGCGATAACCGTAGGCCCGCAACCAGTCGCGCACCAACGCTTCGAGCTGCTCCCAACGCGCTGAAGCACCGGGCAAGGCATCGTTCATACCGCGGATCGCGGTGACTTTTGAAAAAGCTTGTGTCATGTCTTAACTTTGAATGGCACGCGCGCCATAACGACGCGAGACGTACTCTTGAACAATCGTTTGAAATTCTTCGGCGATATGATCGCCTTTCAGGGTGACCGTGCGCTGCCCATCGACAAACACTGGTGCCGCCGGCACCTCGCCCGTGCCAGGCAAACTGATACCCAAATCAGCGTGTCGACTTTCTCCGGGCCCGTTCACCACACACCCCATCACCGCAACGTTCATGGATTCGACACCGGGGTATTGAGTTTTCCAGACCGGCATTTGTTCGCGCAGGTAGGTCTGAATGCGATCGGCCAGCTCTTGAAATACCGTACTGCTTGTGCGACCACAACCTGGGCACGCCACCACCATGGGGGTAAACGCACGCAAACCCATGGTCTGCAAAATCTCTTGGGCTACGATCACCTCACGGGTGCGATCGCCACCGGGTTCAGGCGTGAGCGAGACCCGAATCGTGTCGCCAATGCCCTCTTGCAGTAGCACGCTAAGCGCGGCTGTCGAGGCCACAATCCCTTTGCTGCCCATGCCAGCTTCGGTCAAACCTAGATGCAAGGGATAGTCGCAACGTGCCGCGAGATCGCGATAGACGGCGATCAAATCCTGTACGTGACTCACCTTGCAGGAAAGAATAATGGCGTTAGGGCTTAAGCCTAGCTCTTCAGCGCGTTGAGCATTGCTAATCGCCGAAACCACCAGCGCATCGCGCATCACTGCTTGCGCACCAAGCGGTGCCGCAAGCTTACTGTTGTCGTCCATCATACGAGCGAGCAGTTCGTGATCTAGGCTACCCCAGTTCACACCGATACGCACTGGCTTGTTGTGGCGACAGGCGACTTCGATCATTTGCGCAAAATTATCGTCGCGCCTTTTGCCGCCCCCCATATTGCCGGGGTTAATACGATATTTGGATAGCGCCTGCGCGCATTCGGGAAACTGCGTCAGCAGCTTATGGCCGTTGTAATGAAAATCACCCACCAAGGGCACAGAAATGCCCATGCGATCAAGATGCTCGCGGATGGCAGCGACTTCTTTTGCTGCCTCAGGCGTATTGACGGTAATACGTACGATTTCAGAGCCGGCAAGGGCCAACTCTTTGACTTGAATAGCCGTAGCAACGGCGTCTGCCGTATCGGTGTTTGTCATCGACTGCACCAACACCGGCGACTGCCCACCGATCGACAACACTTTGCCACCCCACTCTACCGGCACAAGCCGCGTGCGGTGACGGGCAAGCGCCCCCACCAACACGCCAGTCGACTGGGGAACGGAGTTGTTCTCAGTTGAGGCTGCGCGCGTAGACTGCGTCATTTTGTCCAGGCTCCCAGCCAAGCGGGCAACCAAGCAGAAGGGATCAAGCCTTGCCACACGGCAACGCCCGCCGCCAAGAGCGCCAAGATCAAGATCAACACAAACCACATCACCGAACCACCTTGTATATGCTCAGTCTCGTGCGCGCCCAAGGTGCGGGTTGAGGTGTGGTTCGCGATACCGCCCTGAACGCTGCCGATGTAAGGTTCGAGCATTGCCTCGAGGGGCCTCGAATCAATCTCTAGCAACTTGGCGTAATTTTTTACGAGGCTTTTTAACGGAAGCCCTCGGGGCAAACTTTCAAAACGTTCAGCTTCGAGCGCCTCGATCAGCTTAGCCGGATACTTGAGCCGAACTTCAACATCGTGCAGCGACAAACCTTTCGACACACGCAAGCTACGCAAAGAGCCAGTCGAAATGATCAATTCATTTTGAACAGGTGCGGATTCTTCACGCAACGGATTTTTCAATTCGACATTGCTCATGCTCGAACCTCTTTTATCGGAATCGATCGTTTCAAAGCCATTTGTTCGCTTAAACGCGTACGGTCTTGGACTTCGCCCGCCAACTGTCCGCAGGCCGCATCAATGTCATCACCACGAGTTTTGCGCACCGTGGTGACAATGCCGGCATCGCTAAGTATCTGAGAGAACGTCTTAATACGCGCAGCAGCTGAACGTTTAAGCCCTGAAGCGGGAAAGGGATTAAAAGGGATGAGATTCAGTTTGCAGTGCACGCGACGAACAAGATCAACAAGCTCATGTGCATGCTGATCAGAATCATTCACGCCATCAAGCATCACATACTCGAAAGTAATGAAATCGCGCGGCGCAAACTCAAGATAGCGCTCACAGGCAGCAAGCAACTCTGCAAGCGGGTATTTTTTATTTAAGGGCACCAGCTGATCGCGCAACGCATCGTTAGGAGCATGCAAAGACACGGCCAGTGCCACTGGGCAATCCTGCGACAGACGATCCATCATCGGGACGACACCCGAAGTAGAAACGGTAACGCGACGACGTGACAAGCCATAGGCGTTGTCATCTAGCATCAGCCGAACTGCAGTGACCACGGGGTCGTAATTGAGCAGGGGCTCGCCCATGCCCATCATGACAACATTGCTAATCACTCGAGTGTCAGCGATTTTTTCGCCGGCCAACAGTCTGGACGAATCAATGTCTTTTAACAGTTCGTGGCGCGCCCACCAAAGCTGCCCGATGATCTCGGCAGCCGTGAGATTGCGATTAAAACCTTGATGGCCTGTTGAGCAGAAGCGACAACCAACGTTGCACCCAGCTTGGCTAGAAATACAAAGGGTGCCGCGATCGTCTTCGGGGATAAAGACCGACTCGATCGCGTTGCCCTGACCCACATCAAACAACCACTTGCGGGTGCCGTCACTTGAGCGCTGCTGAGTGAGCACTGCAGGCGCCTGCACCACGCACTGTTCGGTGAGCTGGGCGCGAAAATCGCGCGCCAGATCAGTCATATCATCAAAGCAGCTTGTATTGCGCTGATGCACCCACTTTTGCAATTGCCGGGCGCGAAATGGCTTGCCCCCCCACTGCCCCACTAATTGGGTCAGTGCCGGAGCATCGAGCCCAAGCAGATTGATCGGTTCAGGATGCATGCAGAGCAAGCCACTTTTTAATCAACCGAATTAACGGCTGTGGATGTTAATTTCAGGAAAGAAAAACGCGATTTCGACAGCTGCAGTTTCAGGCGCGTCAGAGCCGTGCACTGCGTTGGCATCGATACTGTCGGCGAAATCTGCACGGATCGTGCCTTTTTCTGCTTTTTTAGGATCGGTGGCGCCCATCAGGTCGCGATTGGTTTGAATGGCGTTTTCGCCTTCAAGGGCTTGCACGAAAACCGGGCCCGAAATCATGAAATCGACCAGATCTTTGAAGAAAGGACGTGCGCTGTGCACAGCGTAAAAACGCTCGGCATCAGCACGTGACAACTGAATCAGACGCGCTGCAATGACTTTCAAGCCTTTGGCTTCAAAGCGCGAAACAATTTGACCGATAACGTTCTTTGCAACAGCATCGGGCTTAATAATCGATAGGGTACGTTCGACAGACATGTAAAACTCCAAGATTTCTCAATAAAAACAGGGACTTTGCTTACGCCCACCGTAACCCGATATTCTACCACGGCACTAAACTCGACAACATCCTAAAATAGCGGGCTTGAACTGAACTTTTGCCAACCTGACCTTAAGCTTGGCGCACTGCCTAACACTTGCGGAACACTATGAACCAACCCAACCCACTGCCAGATGTGGATCTCTCAAAAAGCTTCGAACCAGCCGAGATCGAAGCCCGTTGGTATCCCGAATGGGAGCGCCGAGGTTATTTTGCCGCTGGCCAGCATGTTCAAGCGACTGCGCCTGGCGCTACGGCCGCGACTCAGGCACCCGCCTACGCGATTCAGTTTCCACCGCCAAATGTGACGGGCACCCTGCATATGGGGCACGCGTTTAATCAAACGATCATGGATGGCCTGATCCGCTACCACCGCATGTTGGGCTGCGACACGGTGTTTGTGCCAGGTACGGATCACGCAGGTATCGCGACTCAAATCGTGGTTGAGCGTCAGCTCGATGCGCAGAAGGTATCGCGCCACGACCTCGGTCGCGAAAATTTCATTAAAAAAGTCTGGGAGTGGAAAGAAGTCTCAGGCAACACCATCACCAGCCAGGTGCGCCGCTTGGGTGCCTCGGCCGACTGGCCTCGTGAGTACTTCACGATGGATGCCCAAATGTCAGAGGGCGTAGTTGAAACCTTTGTGCGCCTGCACAAGCAGGGTCTGATCTATCGCGGTAAGCGTTTGGTGAACTGGGACCCCAAGCTGATGACCGCGGTGTCTGACCTTGAAGTGCAAGCGGTCGAAACCGAGGGGCATCTATGGCACATCCAGTACCCCTTTGTCGACGGCCCGCAAACCGTCACGCAAGCTGACGGTACGGTACAAACGCTGTCGGGCATGACAATTGCCACCACTCGCCCCGAGACCATGCTGGCCGATGGCGCGCTATGCGTGCACCCCGACGACGAACGCTACAAGCACCTGATCGGCAAAATGGTCGACCTGCCTTTGTGCAACCGCCAGATTCCAATCATTGCCGATAACTTTGTAGACCAAGCCTTTGGTACCGGCTGCGTCAAAATCACAGGCGCCCACGACTTTAACGACTACGCCTGCGCGATGCGTCATGGCTTGCCCTTGATTGTGATTTTTACGCTTGACGCCAAGGTCAGTGATCAAGCCCCAGCCCAATTTCAAGGGATGGATCGTTTCGATGCCCGCAAGGCCGTTGTCGCCGAACTTGAGCAACAAGGATTTTTGGTCAAGGTTGAAGCGCACAAAATGATGCAGCCACGGGGTGACCGTAGCGGTGCTGTGCTTGAGCCCATGCTGACCGACCAATGGTTTGTGGCAATGAGCAAGCCCGCACCGGCCGACACGCTGCACCCAGGCAAAAGCATCACCGAAGTCGCACTTGAGGTGGTCGCGAAAGGTGACGTGCAGTTCTATCCATCAAACTGGACAACCACCTACAACCAATGGCTTGAAAACATTCAAGACTGGTGCATTTCGCGTCAATTATGGTGGGGGCATCAGATCCCGGCCTGGTACGCGGCCGATGGTCAAGTGTTTGTTGCCCATACCGAGGCTGAGGCGCTGAGCCAGGCTGCGGCAGCGGGCGTCACTGGCCCGGTGACACGCGACCCAGACGTGCTTGACACCTGGTTCTCGTCGGCGCTGGTGCCCTTCACCACGATGGGTTGGCCCGAGCAAACCGCCGACTACGCGCGTTATTTGCCTTCGAGCGTGTTGGTCACCGGCTTTGACATTATCTTTTTTTGGGTCGCGCGCATGGTCATGATGACCACTCACCTGACCGGTCAAGTCCCCTTCAAACATGTTTACGTGCATGGCTTGATTCGCGACGCCGAAGGCCAAAAAATGAGCAAATCAAAGGGCAACACGCTTGACCCAGTTGATTTGATTGATGGGGTCGATCTCGAAACCTTGGTAGGCAAACGCACCTACGGCTTGATGAACCCCAAGCAAGCAGGCGCCATTGAAAAAACGACTCGCAAACAGTTTCCCGACGGGATCCCAGCCTTTGGCACAGACGCACTGCGTTTTACCATGGCTGCTTACGCCAGCCTCGGACGCAACATCAATTTTGATCTGAAACGCTGCGAAGGCTATCGCAATTTTTGCAATAAGCTCTGGAACGCCACGCGTTTTGTCTTGATGAACACCGAGGGTCAAGAGTTGGCCGCAGCAACAGACACCTCGGCACAAAGTTTTGTTGACCGCTGGATCATCAGCGAGCTGCAACTGCTCGAGCAAGAGGTCGGTAAAGGGTTTGCAGATTATCGCTTCGACAATATTTCAAATGCTCTGTATCACTTTGTCTGGGACGAGTACTGCGACTGGTATCTAGAGCTTGCGAAAGTGCAAATTCAAACCGGTACGCCCGAGCAACAACGCGCCACGCGTCGTACCTTGATTCGGGTGCTTGAGGCGGTACTGCGCCTGCTGCACCCGATCATGCCTTTCATCACCGAAGAGCTCTGGCAAAAGGTGTCGCTAGTGGCGGGCAAGCGCGTTGCAACTGATGTCACCAGCATCTCGATTCAGCCGTTTCCACAGCCAAACCTTGAAGCCGTCGACCCTGAGGCGACTGCACGCGTGGCGTTGTTAAAAGGTCAAATTGAAGCAGTCAGAGCCTTGCGTGGCGAAATGAATTTGTCGCCCGCTGCACGCGTGCCACTGATTGCCAAAGGCCCCCAAGCAATGCTGACCGAGCACGCTGCCTATGTGGCAGCGTTAGCCAAGCTCTCAGGCGTTGAAGTTGTCACTGAATTGCCAGACGATGGCTCGCCCGTACAAGTGGTGGGTGATACCCACCTGATGCTGAAGGTCGAAATCGATGTCGCAGCCGAACGCGCGCGCCTAGACAAAGAGATCGCACGTCTATCTGGTGAAATTGCTAAAGCCCAAGCAAAGCTGACAAACGAATCGTTCGTTGCACGCGCACCCGCTGCGGTGGTTGAGCAAGAAAAGCAACGTGTTGAACAGTTTGGCGACACACTCAAGCAAGTGCAGGCGCAACGCGCCAAGCTGGGGTAACGCACGCGGAGTTCAACGCGCGACGCTAAGATTTAGCAGCGCGTTGAACCGACTGATGAACGCGTCTGCCGACAGTTCGCCTCCGCTGTCATCTCAAATAAGGCTCTTAGCGAGCTGAGTTGAGTGCTACGTTGAGTGCTAAGTTGAGTGCTAAGCAGCGCAACCAGAACAAGCAGCTAAGATGCGTTCAACGTTAACAAATATCGTTCGTCGGCCTTGGTCAACAAGCCGCGAGCGCGCGCCTGCTCAAGCAGGTCTGGCCGGTTAGCAAGCGTGATGGCCAGCGATTGCTCGCGCCGCCAGCGCGCAATGTTTGCGTGATTGCCCGACAGCAACACCGCTGGTACGGTTTGGCCGTTTAAGTTTTCTGGGCGCGTGTAGTGCGGGCTATCTAACAAGCCCGACAAAGAGTCTTGAAAAGAGTCTTGTGCCGACGATTGTCCGTGGTTCAGGGCGCCCGGTAACAAGCGAACTGCAGCATCGATCATCGCTAAGGCAGCGATCTCGCCGCCCGACAACACAAAATCACCAAGCGACCACTGCTCGTCTACGTGCTGATCAATAAATCGTTGATCAACACCTTCGTAACGACCACAGATAAAGATTGCGCCTGAAGACTGAGCCAGACGTTTTGCCTGGGCTTGATCAAAGGGTTTACCAATTGGCGAGAGCAACACCACGGGGGCTTGTTCTTGCGTTACTTGTTCTTGCGTTGCTTGTTCTTGCGTAGCGCGCTGAGTACGAATCGCTGAGAGCGCGCGCGTTAAAGGTTCGGCCATCATGACCATGCCGGGCCCACCGCCATAGGGGCGATCGTCTACCGTGCGGTGCACATCTTCGGTGTAATCACGCGGGCAATGAGTATGCAACGACCAAAGTTGATTGCCGTGCGCGCGCCCCGTCACACCAAGGTCACGCACCACGCTAAACATTTCAGGAAACAGGGTGACGAGATCGATTCGCATTGCAGCGATTCTAAAAATCTACGGGCCAATCGGTATCGATTCGACGCGCCGCGATATCAACATGCTGTACGTGAGCGGCCACAAAAGGCACGAGTGTTTCTTGCGGCTTACCCTTTGCGTCAAGCAACGCGAGTGGTTCTGCACCCTCTTGTGCTTGCAGACGATGCACTTTGAGAAGCGCGTGGGCGCCGTTATCAACGACCTCGTGCACCACACCAAGCAAACCCTCTTCGCCAAACACCTGACACCCCACCAGGTCAACCCAGTAGAACTCGTCTGTTTGAGCTTTAGGAAAGTGTTGCCGCGATACAAGGACGGTATAGCCGCGCAAACTTTCAGCCAAGTCACGCTCGCCAACACCTTCAAGATCAGCAACAACCGTTGAGCCCTGAGGGCGCACTTGTTTGACCTTATGGGGCACTGGAGCGCTAGGCTTAGCCAACGGCGCAACAGGCGCGACTAACCACCACACGGGTGCAGCGCGAAGTACAGTACCTTGAGCAGAATGCGGCTGAATCTTGACCCAACCGCGCACACCATAGGCTGCAATGATCCGACCTAGTTCGATCAGATCATCTGGCGCTGTTGCGGCGCCATCAACAGCCATCAATTAAGCCGCTGTCGCGACTTTGGCAGAGAAGTCTTTAACCAAGCGGGCAACCGCTGGAGACAACTGAGCACCAACACCAGTCCAGTGACTGACGCGGTCAAGCGCGATACGCAGACGCTCTTCGTTTGCATTGGCAACGGGGTTATAAAAACCAACGCGCTCAATAAAACGACCATCACGGCGATCACGAGAATCGGTCGCTACGAGGTTGTAAAAAGGACGCTTCTTGGAGCCGCCACGGGCCAGGCGAATCACGACCATAGGTAATACCTTGAAAATGTTCAGGAAAGTCTAGCAGTATAGCACCCTTTTCTCAAAAAACTAGGGGTGCTTCGCCGACGACTTTTGGCAACAGCCTAGGGGGTTATCGCCTGCGATTTTTATCGGCGAACTAGGGGGTTATTGCCCGCGATTTCTGTCAGAAGGACTAAGCTGTCGTCGCAACTGGCTTTAGGCGCCGTTTCAGATAATGCGTGACTCGCTCAACCTCATCGACTTGAATCAACAACTCATTACCGGTTTGCCGGCAAAAGGCCTGAAAATCGCGAACCGCGCCGCGATCAGTCGTGATCACACGTAAGACCTCGCCTGGCAAGATTGTGGCAAGTGCCTTTTTCGCCCGCAAAATGGGCAGCGGGCAAGCTAGCCCCACCGCGTCAACGGTGTGTTGAAACTCTGGGGTGCTGCCCGAGGTAGAGTCTGTCATGGTGAACCTTACATCGTACGCGACTCAGCCCACGCTTTCACGCTGGCCAACGCGCCGGGCAGGGCTGCTAAATCGGTACCACCGCCCATCGCCATGTCAGGACGCCCACCGCCTTTGCCACCAACCTGAGTCGCCACAAAACCAACCAAATCGCCGGCTTTGATCTTGCCTGACAAATCCGCAGTGACGCCACCCACCAAACTAATTTTGCCATCGGCCGAACGCGCAGCCAGCAACACGACGGCAGATTTCAGACGATCTTTGAGTTGATCAACCATCGAACGTAAATCTTTGGGATCAACGCCCTGCACTTCAGTGACCAACAACTTGAACCCAGCGGCTAGAGTTAGCGCCTGGTCT
>CALCPT010000024.1 GCA_937897265.1 uncultured Alcaligenaceae bacterium | reverse complement strand
TTAAGTTGCAATCCTTGGTCTTGGTAAGCCGTTTGATTGCCCAGCCAAAACTGCGTGCCACCTGCGGCAACTTGCCACAAGCCTGATGCATCGCCAGCCAACATGGGCAGGCTGTACTTCAAAGCGCCTTCTGCGGTACGGTTGTTGCCGCCTACGCTGGCTGCCCCTGTTTTGTTAGCCAAAGCCGCATTCACAGACAACTCCTGGCCCCCTGCTCCCCTCAAAACGCCCTGCACTGCAGCGGTTGTTTTAAAGGCATTGCCGGCCACAGGCTTGGCGTTATCGGTCAGGCCCAAGGTGACGGGGCCATTTGACAAATAAAGCGTTAGCGCGTCGGTATAGGTGGCGCTGTTCAGGTTGCTTTCGTGGCCATGTGCGGTTTGCAGCAGGCTATTCCATTGCCATAGGGGACCATTGGCCATGCGGCTGGCTTCGCTTTGTTCTTGACTTTGCGCTGCGCTCAATTGCGCTTTCAGGCCTGGCTGAATGTCGGTTCTTTGCAGCACATTGTTCAAAATAGCGCGGGCCGAGCCCTTCAAACCAATTTGCGCCAAGGCCTGGGCATAGTCCAGTTGTGCGCCTGGCAAATCGGGGTTGATGAGCAGGGCTTTTTCTAAAGAGACTGCCGCCGCTTCAGTTTGACCTTGGGCTAGCAATTGGGCGCCGCGGTGCGCATGAAAGAACGCATTGGTGTCGCAAGCTTCGGCCCATACGGCCAACTGCGCTAAGGTGGCGGTTTGCCATTCCGTAGCGGCTGGGCAGGTACTTGGGGCCTCAGGCGCAATGCCTGGGGCATTGCTTTGCGCATGGGCCACAGGCGCGCACATGCCCATTGCTAGCAAGGCTAGCAAACCCCACGCGGGCACCGGCTTGTTGCGCATACGTTCGCAGCCAGTCAGGTCACTCTGCACAGCGTTGATGATAAAAATAAGAATGAGTTGGCGATTAGCCGATCATACTGACTTCAGACGCAAATCCTGCGTCCAAGCCAGCCACCAAGTGCAGGTGCGAGGGATCAACCTCAATTTGCAAAGCGTACACAGTGCGCGGTGCGCGCATGCCAGCCAGCAAAAAGTCACCCAGCTTGTGCACGTCTGTGTAGCCAGACTGTGCCAAGGCTTGGGGGCCCACCAGAACGGGGTAACCCAGCTCGGCGGTGAGTTTTTCTAAGCGCTCACGATCTTGGGGTACCACGTAGTTGGTGCTTAGGCTGCCGTGGTTCCAGGTGAGGATACTGTCGTCTTGTATGTAGCGACGCCCAATGCTGCTGGCGATTTGATCGATATCTAGCAGGTAGGCATTTTTATACGCCTGCAGGGTACGACCAAGATGCTGATTTAACTGCTCAACAAAATAACTTGGATTGCGCAGATCGTATCTGGGCAGCAACCTGCCACCCGCATGTTGCTGTGGCACTAAAAAGTTAGCCACAAAACTTAACAGGCCATGCTGCTTATTGTATTCAAGCAACATATCTAAGCGCATCTCAAGCCGAGCACAGGCCTCGTCAAAGGCACGTTGATAGGCGTCAAGCGACGCGTAGGCTAAATTGAAATATTCGCTTTCGTTGAGTAAGGCCCGTAAAGGGATCTGAAGCAGCTGAAAATCGTAGGCTTCAATCGGATGCGGCGGATCTTCAAGTAGCGACAGACCATTGACCAGGATAAAGTCACAAGGGCACGCTGTACTGATGTTTTTAAAACTGTGCTGCAACGCTAGCGATAAGCACGACCCTAGTACAAGACCGCGGCGCAAAGGCGTTGGGGAAACTTGCAAATCAAGTGGAGCCCTAAAATTCACAGCGCCGGGTAGGTATTGCCTTTGAGCATTAATCGTTGTCATGCGTAAAACTTTATATTTAAACCAAGCACATTAAACCACCTAGACGGGTGAACAAATAGCTAAATTTAAACCGCGTCTCTTTGCATAAATCTCTTTTAGTCTTTGCTTGTAACGCTTACCCACGACAAGGGGTGAAAGTTCTGCAAAATCTTCTGTGTGCTGCTTCGTCTGCTGCCTTGGTTTAACAACAGCCTTTGATGAAGCAAACACTTTTTGCATCAACTGTGCTGCATGCGCAACGCTAGGCTCAGCCCAGAATTGCCCCTTTGCATGCGGGTACTGCGCGCGCCCTACTTTGACTAAGCGATAGTCAACCAATTCAGCCTCTGGCGCATGGCAAAAATCAAGGTTGCCTGAGTAGCCCGTACAAATCACTCGCAAGCCAAGCTGTAGGGCCTCGGCTAGGCCACGCCCAAAACCTTCGGCACGATGCAACGACACATAGCAGTCGCAGGTTTGATACAGCGCCAATAACTCAGAGCGATCCAAGGTCAGTTCAATGATGTGGATACGGCTATCTCGTGCTGCCAAGGCTTTTAAGTTATCCCAAGCCTCATTCGACTGAGTCGGAGCATGGACTTTGATGACAAGACCTACCGCAGCGTCAGAATATTCGTCTTGGGCAAAAGCTAATAAAAACGCCTCAACACAAGCCTGAGGATTTTTGCGTTCAATGTACGAATTCAAGTCAAACGAAAAGCAAAATAGTTTTGCTTGCTCGGGCAAGCCAAAATGCGCACGCGCTTGGCGCTGCGATTTAAATTGCTTAACTGGGCCAAGATCAACCGCCATGGGCATGAGGTACAAAGGCTTGTCGCACACCGGCACTAAGGCATCAAAGGTATGTTGACTCGACACCCATACCTCATCTACTAAGTCAAACAGCATCTGCCACGCATCGGGCCACGCACCAAGCTCCCAAGGCCAGTAGCCGATGTTGTAGCGATTTGTAAACTGACTTGGCCCTTGCTCTGCGTAGTACCGTCCAGTTTCTTCAGCAGTCAGACAAAACAGATTGATAGCAAACTCGCCGCGCTCAACAACATATTTCTGCATGCTTCGATCGTTTTGACCGATATCAGCGCCTGGGGCAAACGACACCATGTTGAAAGGCACTTGCGCAGCTAAGCAAGCACGGGCTGCCATGCGTGCATCTTCGCCGATCCCGAGTTGGCCGTACGCGTAACCGATCACGTTTACGCCAAACGCCTTTTTTTTAAAGGCTATCGGTAAAGTCTTTGGCCGGGCGCCGATATCAGACAATTGCCTTAACCGAGACACCCACGGATTTGGTAACGAATAGACAAATTTCTTTTCAGCTTCAGTCAAAAATGACCAATAGTGATGCTCGTCCAGCCCGAAGGTATAAAACCACCAAAGGTATTGTGGCAACTCTGTTTTTAGCGGAAAGGCAGCCTGAACATCTGGGCGTGCTAGATAGATCATCCGTTGAAGGCGAGTCAATCCGTGCTTAGCTGTCGAATCTTCACACGATAAAAAGGCAATTAGTTCTGGATCCTCGGCGAGTGATGGATAAAGCTTGATTCCATGTGCCACTAGCCAACCGAAGTAAGCAGCTTGACGCGCCCCATGCAAACTCATACCAGATCGGAAGAGCAC
>CALCPT010000023.1 GCA_937897265.1 uncultured Alcaligenaceae bacterium | reverse complement strand
GGAATACTATTTTTATTGACAAGGTCATTGGTGCCCCAATCCAGTACGATCAAATCAGGGGCTAGTTGCTCTGATTGTTCTTCAAAATATGTTTGACCGAGCAGTGCGCCATAGGTAGCTCCTCCTACCCCTAAGTTGTGATACACCACGCCAAGAGTTGAATTTTCAATACTCACACCATGCACTTCAAAAAACTGACCATTCTTAGGGCTGCTATTGCGTATTTCAAAGCGCAAGGTATCAGACATCTCAGGAAAGCTCAGTTCAAGCATTTGTGATTTAGGCTGTGCCTCGCCACCAGGCACAACAACATCGTGTAAAAAATTGCCTGACTGAGCGCGTAATGTGTACGTTGCTGCATTTGCGGAATAAAACAATTTAACTATTTTTTTGCCAGACTCGGGCGCTGTAAAAAAATTCAACGTAAAGGAAGCGTCTACTGCAGACGTTCGGGCAACAAAACCCGAAACCCCGACCGGCAGCCGTGGTGGCTGATGAAGACTATTGGCAGTCAACCAATCGCCAGTGAACGTCGACTTAAAATCATTTTGCGAATAGGTTTTCGCAATCGCATAAGGAAACACCATCCCGCGGCCTGCACTACCACCAAGGCCTTGCAGGCGACTGCGTGCGATCTCGGCAGCATAACCGCCATGCACCAACGAATCGCCAAAATGTGCGACTGCAAAGCCTTCTTTGTTAGCAGCAGCCCATTTCTGCTGCAACTGCTGTACCAAGCGCGCATCTTTAAATTCAAAAATATTGGTCTGCGCGGTTACGTAACGACTAAGCGATTGCGACCGTTCACCGAAAACGTCTTCAATCGTACGTCGCGCGTAGGGTTTAGCCGTTGGGTTACCTACAAAAGTGGCAACTCGTTGCGGTACTAAGGCGGCGTCGGATTTTTCGCGAGGTGCAATTTGAATAGTGGTACATGACGTCAGTACGAGTGCCGCCAAACACAGCAAAGCCCAGCGCACGAAGAATGATTGCATGAGACGCGTGATCATGAGGATGAATCCGGTTTATCTATCGATACTCTTAGGCGTGGCATTTGATGTTGCAGTCAAAAATTCAGTTGCGCGCTAAGCGCTAACGTGCTCTCAGTCGACAAGAGTATTATGCGTGAAAAAAAGTAACTATAGCTATCATTCCTAAAGCCGTCTTTACAATACAAACCGACTAACTTAATTTTTGCTTGAATTCGCTCAACTTTAAAAATATAACGACATGACAAATCGCGCATCGCAGAGCAACGACCGAGATCTTTCCCGCCCCGATGGCGACTGGAATCACCACTATCTTGAGGTTGACGGAGCCCGACTGCATTATGTCGAAGAAGGCCAAGGCATGCCCATCTTTCTGCTGCATGGTTGGCCCGAGTTTTGGTGGACATGGCACCGAAACCTGACAGTGCTATCCAAAGACTTCAGAGTGATCGTGCCCGATCTACGAGGTTTTGGACAAAGTGAGATCGCACCTAGCGCGGCATCTGTACCTACCAACGCTGATATGCACGCCCAAGACATCATTGCCCTGGCTGACTCACTTGGGATTCAGCGCTTCGGTATCGTCTCACATGATGTCGGCGCCTATGTCTCACAACAACTGACCAGAAGATGGCCTGAAAGGGTAAGCGGCTTATTTTTCTTCAATGCCCCCTACCCCGGTATCGGGCGCCGTTGGGTGCAGGCGCGCCATGTACAAGAGATCTGGTATCAAACGTTTAATCAACAACCGTGGGCGGCCGAATTGGTTGGCTACGACCGCAACACGTGCCGTCTTTACTTCAAAAATATGTTGAGTCATTGGGCCTATGACCCCGATACCTTTACCGAGCAACTGGAACATTGGATCGATAACTTCATGCGGCCCGGTAACCTAGAGGGTGGTTTCGCGTGGTACACAGCCAATCACGCCTCTCGCATCGCACTGATTGAAAACGGTGCACCCGAATTGCCCAAAATACCGGTACCGAGTCAATTTTTTTGGGGTCGTCACGATCCGGTGATTTTGAGCGAGTGGGTCGACCGACTGCCAGATTACTTTGACAACCCAATCGTTGAAATTGCCGAAAAAGCCGGTCACTTTGTCCATTTTGAACAAGCTGCGGCCGGGCGCGGCTTGGTGGTGTGGGGCGCGCGCACGCTCTCGCAGGACGAGCGCTGGCGTCAGGTCACCGCCCGGCGGATCGTGTCGGTGATCACCGAGCGCCTGCGCCGGGACGCCGAGTGGATCGTGTTCGAGTCGATGCGCCCCGAGCTCTGGCAGGTCGCAGCCCGCATGGTGCGCTCGCGCCTGGACGGCTTCTGGTCGGCGGGCATGCTGACGGGTGACACCGCGGGGGCCGAGTACGCGGTGCAGTGCGACGAAGAGACGAACCCACGCGCGGTCGTCGACCGCGGCGAGATCCACGTGTCGGTGCGCATGCGCCCGGTCACGGCGACCGAGTTCGTCGAGATCGAACTCCAGCTCGGGCGGTGAGGGAGCCATGGCCGACGACCTTCGCAAAGACCCCTACGGCAGCCACTTCTTCAAGCTCGAGATCGCGGGCGAGGAGGTCGCTGAGATCGTCGAGGCGTCGGGTCTGAAGAACGCGGCGGAGGTGATCTCCATCAAGGAGGGCGGCCTCAACACGTTCGCCCATCAGCGCCCGGGACGAACCACCTGGCAGAACATCGTGCTGCGCTGCGCGCTGGCGGAGAAGCGCACGCTCCAGAAGTGGCGTGACGACTACGTTCGCGAGCCGTTCAACGAGGATCACGTGAAGTCGGGCTCGATCGCGGTGCACGACGACGGCGG
>CALCPT010000022.1 GCA_937897265.1 uncultured Alcaligenaceae bacterium | reverse complement strand
GACGCAGTGAGCGGCGATTTGCGCCCCCATCACACCGGCACCCAAAACTGCCACCTTACGTATTGGTCGATTCACTTGCATGGATAGAATCCTCTTTGCTGCGCGAGTTTGTTAAGTTCAAGAGCTCATGACGACACTTTACGCAATGAGCTCTGTCGTTTTAATAGATCACAGGCACTAATTCATGACATTGGTTAAAACAGCGCGGCATCAAGGCTCATCAAGCTGGCCTCACCCGAGCGCGCCAACTGCGCTTGATAGGTGGCTTCGGGAAGCAACCGCGCGAAGTAAAAACGAGCAGTCGCCAACTTGGCCACATAAAAGGCGTCACCACTTTTTTTATTTGCAAGAGCGACTTTCGCCATACGGGCAAACAAATAGGCATAAACAAGGTGCCCCAAGACGCGCAAATACGGCACGGCAGCCGCTCCGACCTCGTTATGGTTAAACATCGCCTTGATACCGATTTCTTTAGTTAACTTTTCGGCTTGCTTAGCCAGCTCTGCAAGCGGGTCAATGAACTCTGCCATCTCTTTGCGTACGCCTTCAGCTTCAATAAAAGCCTCAACGATTTTGCCAAACTTTTTTAGTTTAGCGCCCATGTCCGACAACACCTTGCGACCTAACAAATCAAGTGACTGGATGGTATTCGTCCCCTCGTAAATCATGTTGATACGCGAGTCACGCACGAACTGTTCCATCCCCCAGTCAGCGATATAGCCGTGCCCACCAAACACCTGCAAACCTTCATTGGTGGCTTCAAAGGCATTGTCGGTAATAAAGGCTTTGACGATTGGGGTTAGCAGCGTCACCAGATCGGCGTGAGCTTCACGCTCAGCCTTCTCGGGATGATTCTGTTCTACGTCAATCATCAACGCAATCCAATACGCGAAGGCACGTGCACCCTCGGCATAGGCGCGCTGGGTCAAGAGCATTCGACGCACGTCGGGGTGAACGATGATGGGGTCAGCCACCTTGTCAGGTGCCTGCACACCTTTCAAGCTACGCATTTGCAAACGCTCTTTCGCGTAAGCGGCAGAGTTTTGGTAAGCAACCTCTGTTAAGCCAACGCTTTGCATCCCCACACCCAGGCGCGCAGCATTCATCATGATGAACATGGCGCGCAAGCCTTTGTGGGGCTCGCCGACCAAGGTGCCACGCGCGCCGTCAAAGTTCATCACGCACGTTGCGTTGCCGTGAATGCCCATTTTGTCTTCGAGCGAACCACAACTCAGCGTATTTTTATTTTGCGTATCGATGTCGCCAGCGGCACTGGGCAGATACTTTGGCACCACAAAGAGTGAGATTCCTTTGGTGCCGGCGGGCGCGTCTGGTAAGCGCGCCAATACCAAATGGATAATATTTTTACCTAAGTCATGCTCACCACTTGAGATAAATATCTTGGTGCCGGTGATGGCATAACTACCATCTGCCTGCGGCTCGGCTTTGGTTTTGAGTATGCCTAAATCGGTACCGCATTGTGGTTCGGTCAGGCACATCGTGCCAAGCCATTCGCCCGAGACGAGTTTTTCTAGATAGAGCGCTTTTTGCTCTGGTGTACCGTGCGCTTGCAAGCACTCGTAGGCCCCATGAGAGAGGCCTGGGTACATCGTCCACGCCTGATTGGCCGAATTCAGCATTTCGTACAGTGCTGTATTGAGAAGCACGGGTAATCCTTGACCGCCATGCTCAGGATTGCACGCCAACGCGGGCCACCCTGCTTGAACGTACTGTTCGTACGCTTGTTTAAACCCATCTGGTGTTGTCACTGCTCCATCAGGGTGACGAGTGCAACCTTGCTTATCACCGTTTTGGTTCAAAGGTTGCACGACCTCTTGTGCAAACTTTGCGGCCTGCTCAAGGATTTGATTGACCGTATCTTGGTCAATCTCTTTGTGTGCAGGTAATGATTTAAAGACGTCTGTGACGCCCAAAACCTCATGCATCACAAACTGCATATCTCGAAGTGGTGCTGTGTAACTAGGCACGGAGGCTCCTGTTTTGGTCTATGGTCTGTTGAATCGATTGCGTTGCAATATCAACGCTTCGAGAAATTTGTAAAAAGCGCGCGTCGTGATGAAGACCTTGTACGTAACTGTAAATTTGAAACAGCATGGCTTCGGGTTCGCAGTCCTCGTTTAGATCTCCCACCTCAACGGCCTGCTCGATCGCACGCCGAAGCGCGGCGCGCCAAGTTTGTACGCTTCGCACCAGCTCATCTCGCACAGGACCCGGTCGATCATCAAACTCAACGGCACCCGAGATGAAAATGCAACCAGCGCTAAGCTCTTGGATACTGGTCTGCATCCAAAGGTTAATCATCTTTTGCAAACGCGCCAGACCTTTTGGCTCTTGTAATGCAGGTTGAAAAACCTGAGCCTCAAAGCGTCGGTAGTACTCTCGCACTACCGCAAGCTGGAGCTCTTCACGCGAGCCGAAATGGGCGAATACACCACTTTTACTCATTGAAAGGGCTTCTGCCAAAAGCCCGACAGTTAAGCCTTCGAGCCCCTGTTGGCTAGCGATTTTTAGGGCTTGATCAACGATCATCGCCTTAGTCAGTGCGCCTTTTGACCGAGCCGCCGCGGCAGGCTGCGCTGCGGTCATGCTTGCTAGATCGGTCATGGAAGGCTGGATCAAAACGATGACTCGCGCTGTTGATTAGTGCTAGAAATTTCAAGCTTTCAAATAATAGCACGATCGTTCGTATTTTTTATTATATTTTCTTTTCGTCTACTAGTTAAAACGCCAATAGTGTTTACCGAGTAACCAAGGCTATATTGCTGCTGCAAAAAACTTTTTCAGGGTAAGCCAAGGCTAAAGGACACGCATGACCGAATCAACACAGAACAGCAAGCCTTGGCTCAAAAATTATCCAAAAGGCGTACCTGAAAACATTGATATTTCTGGGTACTCCTCGCTAGTTGCCCTGTTTGAAGATTCGTTTCGACGCTTTGCCACGCGCAACGCTTATCTATACATGGGAAAA
>CALCPT010000021.1 GCA_937897265.1 uncultured Alcaligenaceae bacterium | reverse complement strand
CGCTTAGGCGAGTTTGGTGGTCAGATAAAAAGGGCTTAAGCGGGCTTGTTTGAGTACGGTAGGCTTTGTAAAGTGATCGGCACACCATCGCGAGCACCTAGGTGCAAGGCGTTATGCTCGAGCGCCTCGAAGGTGGTTTCAAACAGCACATAAGCGGTACTCGAACCGCTTGCGTTGTGTGTGCCATCGATGGCTTGACCAACAGGTTGAGCAATATTAATGACGCGTCCGCAGGCTTGCTCTGACCCTTGCGCATCAAAAATATCAGTCCCTGCCTTCAGGCTCAGACCTTGGCTCTGTTCAATCGTGCCAAGATGCATCCGCCGCTTGACCGTGCCGCGGTAGTGGCTTCGAGCGACGATTTCTTGGCCGGGATAGCAACCTTTGGTAAAACTCACGCCCTCGATTAAATCAAGGTTCAGTGTTTGTGGGATCAGAAGATCTTGGGTAGCAGCTTCGATCCAGGGCAAGCCCGCTGAAATATCCAGACCATGCCACTGCGCAGCCGTGCCTAGCAGGTGGGGCAAGCTCAACTGTTGACAACTCGCCTGGTGTGCCTCGCTTGCAAGCCACCACCAACGTAACGTGGCGCTTTCAGTTTGCTGCTCGGCGCCAGGCGCACAGATCCAAAGCCCGTTAGTCGTTGTCACTACCTGCCAAGGCACTTGTGGCAGTGTATGCCCCAAGTCTTTGCTCAGCGCAGCCACTTCAACGGCTGCAAGAGAAACACCGACCACGCTGTAAGTGCTCGGTGCGAGCTTCACCTTGGCCCTAAGCACGAACATACTTAGGCGCTTGAGGACCGGCGCTAAAATATCCTTTCGCATCAAACCAATCAGACCTGAATCGGTCGTTTCGGGTAGCGCAGCTAGGACCATGGTTGCCAGCAGCCGCCCTTGTGCAGTGCAGTAGCCCGCAAGCTTAGCGTGCTCAGTTCCCAAACTTAAGATGTCGTTGGTAATTTGACCTTGCACAAAGGACAACGCGTCAGCGCCGGTAACTTCAAACGCCGCTAGGTCATCTAAGGGGTAAATCACTAAACTCTCGAGCCGGTTCGTGGTCTGAGGTGTAAGCGGTTGGTTCAATATCGGATGCATAAGTCTCATTCATTGGTTTCTGAATCGCCGATATACATATTAAACTGTCAAACCTATGAGTGCCTTGAATAAATTTCTGCTTTATCTGGTTTTGCCCGTGATCCTGCTTGTTGGGGGCACAGCCGCAACCGTATACCTTTGGGTGAATGGGCCGTTAGTGTTACCGACTGAACGGGTCGATATCTTGGTGCCGCCCGGGTCAACACCCTCAAGTATTGCGCAGTTAATCAATCAAGCAGGTGTGCCTTTAAACGTCCAGGGCTTTGTCGCGCTTGCTCGTCTCGGCGAACTCGATACCAAAATCAAAGCCGGAGGCTATCAAATTGTTCGAGGTGACAGTCCGTGGGCTGTGTTGCGTCGAATGGCGCTCGGAGACGTCACCGCCCGGCAAATTACGATTGTTGAAGGCTGGAATCTTCGCCAAATTCGTGCTGCGCTCGCGGGGCACCCTGACATTAAACAAACGTTAGGCCAGGTGAGTGATGCTGATTTGCTCAAACGCGTCAATACTCTGGGTCAAGCGATTTCGCCAGAGGGTTTATTTTTTCCGGATACCTATATATTTCCGATCGGCACAACAGATATCGAATTGCTTGAGCGAGCGGCCCGTACTCAGCAAAAAATCTTAGATCGCGCGTGGGCGGCTCGCGCACCGAATAGCGTATTAAAAAGCCCCTACGAAGCCCTGATCTTGGCCTCGATCTCCGGCGTCAGCAGCGTGTCGCGGTGGTTCAGGAAGCGCGACACCGTGGCCTTGGACACGCCCGCGCGCGCCGCCACGTCGGCGATCGTGGCGCGGCCCTCGCCCGGCGCGGCGAGGGGCTGGGCGGGTGCCG
>CALCPT010000020.1 GCA_937897265.1 uncultured Alcaligenaceae bacterium | reverse complement strand
CCCATCTTGCCTTGACAACAGCTGGCCTGACATCCTTTGTCATTTGCTTGGCGATTGTTTGGACGCAACATCTGCACGGGGCGCACACACTTGATTCTGAGGCGGGTATTCAAAAAATTCATGAGACCCCCACGCCTCGTATCGGGGGCGTCGCAATTTTAATTGGCTTGGCAATCGGTTGGTGGTTTACGCCAAAAGAGGTCGCGGTGATGTTGGGCCCTATTCTTATAGCCTCACTGCCAGCTTTTTTTGCAGGTGTTGCTGAAGATATCGTAAAGCGAGGCCGCGTTACTGAGCGGTTGCTTGCGACCTTTGCTAGCGGCGTGCTCGCTTGGTGGTTAACCGGCGATAGTCTCACGCGCATTGGCTTAGGCGGCGTCGATTGGTTATTGGCTATCCCTGTCGTGTCGGTATTGTTCACAGCCTTTGCTGTGGGCGGCGTGGCTAATGCGATCAATATTATTGATGGTTTGAATGGTCTGGCCAGTGGTACGGTCTTGCTCTGCCTCTCAGCGCTTGGATTGATCTCTTTTTTCGCAGGCGATGCGGAAATGGCGAAAATCTGCTTCATCTTTGGCGGGGCAACCTGCGGGTTTTTGGTTATCAACTATCCCTACGGCAAGTTGTTTCTTGGCGATGGGGGCGCGTACTTGCTCGGATTCGTTTTAGGTTGGATCGCTGTGATGCTTGCCATGCGAAACCCTTCGGTGTCTCCTTGGGCACCGATGTTAGCCTGCGGCTACCCAATCCTTGAGGTTCTTTTTTCTATGGCGAGGCGCCAAGCGCGTACCTTAAAACTAGGGCATCCTGACCGCCTGCATTTGCATAGCTTGGTGTGGTCGCGTGTAACCCGAAAATGGTTGTCAAAGGCATCGGCCGTCACCCAAAATGCTTCGGTGATGCCATTGATGCTGTTGTACGCTGCTATACCAGCAGTATTAGCAGTGGTATTTAGAAAAAACACCGTCGTTTTGATAGTCGCATTTATTTTGTGTGGTTTGCTCTATGCTTTGATATATGCTCGATTAGTGCACTTTAAATGGGTGGTACCAACTATTCGATTGACCAACAAAAAAGATCGGCCCTAGGTCATATATATTGCTTGGCCAGTTGAGTCGAGCTGGATGGTGCACTCAGTACTTACCGCTTTGTGCGATCTGTACCTATCGACACTTTAGATATTTTGCGAACAAATGATGGCACTACAGAACACCTCGCCTAAAATTTATATTGCTGGCCACCGCGGCATGGTAGGCTCAGCGATTGCTCGGCAATTAATCGCTGGTGGGCAAGATCCTGCAAGAATCGTTGGTAGAACGCATGCAGAGCTCGACCTAACTGATCAAGCGGCTGTGCGCGCTTTTTTTCAAGCTGAAAAACCCGACCAAGTCTACTTGGCTGCAGCCCGTGTTGGCGGCATCCATGCCAACAACACCTACCCGGCCGAATTCATTTATGACAACCTCATGGTGCAGGCCAATGTCATTGATGCAGCCTTCAGAAACGGCGTCAAAAAACTTTTATTTTTGGGAAGCAGCTGCATCTATCCAAAACTTGCGCCTCAACCGATGGCTGAAAATGCCCTGTTAACGGGCTTTTTAGAACCCACGAATGAACCCTACGCGGTTGCAAAAATTGCTGGTATCAAAATTTGCGAAAGCTACAACCGGCAATACGGCAAAGAACATGGCGTTGATTATCGGTCGGTCATGCCCACTAATTTATACGGCCCTGGCGATAACTATCATCCTGAAAACTCTCACGTGATCCCCGCTTTGATCCGTCGCTTTCACGAGGCGAAAGTCAATAACGTTGCCAGCGTGGCAATCTGGGGTTCGGGCAAACCGTTTCGTGAATTTTTGTATGTTGATGATATGGCTGCGGCGAGTGTCTATGTGATGAACTTGGCTAAAGACAAATACGACCAACACACCACGCCAATGCAAAGTCATATTAATGTCGGCTATGGCTCAGACATCACAATTGCACAGCTAGCGACCACTGTTGGTAAAGTCGTTGGCTACCAGGGTGACATCGTGTTCGACGCTACTAAGCCCGATGGCGCACCTAGAAAACTTATGGATAGCAGCTTGCTTAAAACTTTAGGCTGGGGCGCCAAGGTTGATATCGAGGCCGGTTTAAGTTTGGCATACCAAGATTTTTTGACTCATAAAGTCTAGGCACCACTGTGAACATTGTTTCGGGCGTGTTGCTTCCGTTTACGCGGCTCTATCGTATATTGCCTGCCGCTAGCAAGCGAGGCTTGCCCTTTGTTGTGATCGTCAGTTTGATTGCCGCAATCTTTGAAACGGCAAGTGTCGCGTCGATACTGCCGTTTATGGCAGTTGTGATGGATCCAGGCGTGCTATTCAAATACCCTTGGCTTGAGCATGCACTAAAGCTGTTCAGTATCGAAACCCAGCAGGGGGCCGTGATTGGTGCGGGCGTGTTAACCGTTGCGGTTTTAGCCATTGGTAACGTGGTCACCGCGGCAAACTTGTGGATACAAACTCACTACATTGCGCTAGCTCGCCGAGAGCTGTCTTCAGAGCTCTTTACCGGTTACTTATATCTGCCTTATGCATTTCATGTGCAGCGCGACACCCCCTCGTTAGGCCGCGTGATCGGTGGTGATGTTGAATCGGCCTTAGGTGGTTTCTTGGCCTCGCTACTTGGCGTGGTCGCTAAAGGCTTAAGCGGCTTGGTATTAATCAGCTTGATTATTATTGTCGACCCAACGGTCGCGTTAGGCACGGTGCTGGTATTAGGCTGCGGCTATATGTTTGTTTATCGCCTGATCCGGGCTAGACAGGTTCGCCTCGGCGCAAAAATGGTCGAGGCCAGCCTGGCAGTCGGTCGCATCTCACTAGAAGGCTTGTCAGGTGTCAAAGAACTTCGCGTCTTAGGACGTGAGTCTGCCTCAACCACCGAATACAAAAAATCCTTCTCTGAGCTTACCGACACGCAAGCTTCAAATCTACTCGCTTCAGCCCTGCCGCGCTATGTGATTGAAGTGTTTGCCTACGCAGGCATCGTCGCTGTTACCTTGGCGTTTGTGATTAAAGGTGAAGGCACAGCTGCCATACCCTCGTTAGCTTTGTATGCCTTAGCAGGCAATCGCCTCGTCCCTATTTTCCAACAGTTTTTTGCTGCGGCAATTACCATCAAATATCACACGCGGGCCGTTGAGTCGCTTGAGGCGGATTTGTTGATCGTACGAAACAGTACGCAACCGCAGGTAACCGATAGCACTCAACCGCTTTCGTTTAAGCGTGAAATCAAACTGTCGCATTTAAGTTTTACGTATCCAACGGGAA
>CALCPT010000019.1 GCA_937897265.1 uncultured Alcaligenaceae bacterium | reverse complement strand
ATCGAATTGCTTTCGCCATACATGCCCTTTGGTGGGCGCACGCGCACATCAGCGATAAAGGGGATGAGATGAAGTTGTTCAGAATGGCTGACCTGCAGCTTATTGACGGCTCGGCACAGCGACGAAAGCGTTTTCTTTGCAATCTCCACAGCATCTGGATTTGCGTTCACTAAATTCAGACGATCAAATAATTTTCGGCCAGCGTACTGCCCTTCGAGCACATCAAGCTCGAGATAAAGGTACTGACCGAGCCCGTCTTTAGTCGCGCGCATTTCGCTGGCGATAACTTGAGTCAGGTATTTGCCGGGTGGCAGTACGTCGTAGTTGTTAGAAGGTTCAACTGCAGATGCATCGAAAGTTTGTCCTAGTGAAGCCATGGTTAGTTCTCCTGCGTTTAAGCGTTAGTCGTTGAGGTTGGTAAGAGCATTACTTTGAGGGTGTCGGGCATGGCTTCGACAAAGCTTGGCCAGTCCAGGGGTAAGGTTTCAGGTAGCCCGTAGCGGTTTTTTGCAAGAAAGGCTGGGCGCTCCGCGGTGTGAATCACCCGCTCACCTGATCCCATGGCTCGGTTTACCTTTTTGTTGAAACCGACATCGGCTTTGACTGTGCTGATCCGGTAATTCGCAAAGAGCACGACGTCTGAGTGCTCTTGCAGCAGCGCCGAGGCGCGGGCGTGGAGCTTGACCACGTAGCGGTCATAGGGGTCATGCTCAGGGCTATCAAAGCGCTTGATATCGGTGTGGGCAATTTGAACGACCGTCATGCCCCGGTCATCGCGCAAAGCATTGAGCCCCTCGAAATATTGACGCCAAAGATTTAGCGCTGCCACGTACCCCTTGCCATACCCCGCATCTTCAATTGACGCCCAACCGTTATCGCGACAGGCCTTACCCCAGATCAAGGGCTCAAGCCAATCCACGCTATCGATAACAACGGTTTTAAAGTCGTGCTCTTCCGTATAAAGCGCAGCCAGTGCGTCGAGCACTTCTTCAAAGGTTCGGGCCAAGGGAAAATGGTTAGCATTCAAAGTACCCAGGCCGTCTTCGGTCTGAATGAATACAGGCTTATACGCTTGAGCTGCGAAAGTAGTCTTGCCAACGCCAGCCACACCGTGGATGGTGATCCTAGGCGGCTTGGGCTGATTTGCACGGGTGAGTTGTGAGAGGGAGATTGCCATCACGCGACCTCGCCAAAGTTACTGTCGTTGGTTGCGACCTGGCTATCAGGTGCTGTGACTTGCTCTAACTTGTAAACGGGCTTGCCTGTTTTGAGCGTTCGGGCAGGCTCAAACAATTGACGAATGCCTGGTGGCCATGCCGTGTACTTGGCTTCTGACACCTTGATTTCGAGACCGACATAGTTTTCAGGATCTTCGCCCCACTTGCGCAGCGCTTCCACAGCTTCTTTAAGCTTTTGCTGGTCGTACTCTGGGCGCTTTGGCAGATCTGCTGAAACAAGAAAGCCGTCGACCTCAAAGTTCACCTTGCCGGTTTCCTTACCTGCGACTCGCCGCAAACACTGCGCCTGCTCACCGAGGCGGTTATGCAAGGCGTTTTGCAGGCTGCCGTGGTAAAGCGTGGCCGCCTCTTTGATCGCCGTGACCTGTCTGGTCATTCGACTGAGTTCACTCAGAGGCAGCTTGTCTAGTTCAGTCATGTACAGCTGACCAATTTCATCCAATACATCGGGTTGGGAAGTCATGAGTTTTCTCTTTTCAATGGGGTTTATGACGAGTTGGCGCAGGCTGTGCGATGCGCAGTTGGGTCCGGATCTCCGGGGGCTTTAAGGTGGTGCTTGAACGCATCGCGAGGTAGCGATAGTGGTCGTCGTCAACCTTCTGGCTAAACAGGTGAACCAAACCAAGTTCACAGGCGATCCACGCGCGGCGGGCCAACGAATGAATACGGGCGCGCTCTTTGGTGGGTAGCCCGCTGCTGCTTTCGGAGCGGTCGCGCAGCAACAGGCCTTCGTGATATTGAATCGCGTGGCCCACCTGCGCACCAGCAATCCAGTCACAGAGCCCGGCTTCAGTTAATTGTTGCAATGGGACATATACAGAATGCAAAGCAATCCGACCTGCATCAGCGACTGGTTCGCCGTTGCTTCGGTTCGCTTCTATTAGGTCATTGTTGTAAAGCATCAGTTCTCCGGGCGTGAGTTGGCCTACCACCGCAGCCCGGACGGGCTCGGCGTTTGCAGTTCTTAGAGGTTCTTACCGGGCGAGAGGGCTGATTTTCTCAGCCACCCCCCGATCGGTCAGGCGGCGGTCCGAATACCGAACATGCGTAAGTGCATCTGCAGGTCGGCAACACGGCGATAGAAAGTGGCGCTTGAAACACCACAAAGTTTGGCTACAGTTGGAAGGTCTTGATACGTGGCGAGTAGGTCAAACAGTTCAGCCTGTTCCTCGCTCATATGCGCCAACGCAGTCTCCAGGTCATGGAGGGTGTTTGAGTTTGAAAAAAGATCGTCGTCACCATCGAACCATTGCGGTCTGTCATGGGCATCACCTAAACCGACTGACGCAGCATCGTCTTCGTTCGCTGCATCCTGCCTCTGATTCATCGACTGGCACGCTCGACTCATGTTGACGACCTCAAGTGTGTCAACGTATTCGCCCGAGGCAAAGGTCAGACGCTCTCGGTCAGTTTTGCGTGCTCTGAGAAATTCGGCAGTGCGGTGCTCGGATACAAACCCGGTGAACGTCCCAGGGCCACCCTTCTGCGGATTAAATTGGGTCTCACGCTCAAGAAGGTCAAGCAAGATTTCCTGATACAGATCTTCGCGTTCAGAGGTGCTCAGCTGAGCAGAAACCGCCGCCCGATAAGTGCGCGTCTTGGCCGCATTGATGGCTGCACGGTAATAGGGGTCATTGGCCGCATCACGATTGCAACGCAAGCTGCGCACTGCCGTCGTGTTTGGGGTGTCTTTCTGTCCGTTTTCGGTTGGCAACATGTCAATTCCTTTTTCGATTTCTTGTACATGAAGCCATTTGAACTGGGTTGCTTCATGAAAGCACCGCAACTGCGGTAAGCGCAACCGCAACTGCGGTAGTAAAGTGTGTTCTGGGATTACTGTTCGAGGCTCTTGTTAGCAGCTGCAAATTTTTCTTCCAGAGTCCGTTGCGAGATTCCGGACTTGTCTCCGTAGTGAGCAACGATGTTGCTGATTACTGCCGACTGATTGTCAAAAACTGAGTTTGCTTTTCCAGCTGGACTCCTGCCAAGCATCACTGCAACCAACGAACCGATAATGTTCAAGTCGGTAGTCTCAGACCTAGGCCCAAGAAGCTTAGGGTTCTGGAGTTGCTCCTGCAAT
>CALCPT010000018.1 GCA_937897265.1 uncultured Alcaligenaceae bacterium | reverse complement strand
TTGCCTGGACAGGTTGCCGAGCGAATGAAAGTCTATGAGTATGGCTTATTAAGTGCGCGAGGTGCGTTGGTAGCAGCGGGTGGAGTTCAAGGAATCACACGCAGTAAGTTTCATGAGTTTAGCGAAGCGCTAAATTTTCAAGATAACTTTAAAGGAGCGCGTGGTTACGCCTTTGTTCGAAGGGTACCGCGCGAAAGTGACAGTGAGTTTTTGAGAGCTGCGCGTGCTGAAGATCGTCCGGGGTTCAGCATCCGAGAATTAGGTGCACACGGTGGTGACCGCTTTGTGGTGCAGTACATTGAGCCTGAAAGCGCAAATGCCGCTGCGATTGGGTTGGATATTGCCTCAGAAAGCAGCCGCCGTCAGGCAATTGAGTCTGCGATTGTCACCAATCGCGCAATTTTGACGGCTCCGATTCGCTTGGTTCAACAAGCGGATGCGGTAAGTTTTGGATTTTTGTTTATGCTCCCGACATATTGGGATGCTGTATCGCTCAAGAGTGCAGAACAACGTTCGACTGCTGTTTCTGGGCTTGTGGATACCGTCGTGTCAGCGAATGAGCTCTTGTTGGGGCTCGAGTTAACCCAGCAGTCTGTGGCATTGGCTTTGTCTGACACGACCGCTGCGGGAGCATCAGAGAGATTTTTTATTTCTGAGCGGTTCAATGACCAGAGACTCGGTCAGTTAGGTACAAAAAAAGTCTTTCCGATCTATGGTCGCGAGTGGACGATCGAGCTCCAAACCACACCGGTTTTTTGGACTCAGTTTAATCATACAAACGGTCTGTATAGCGGACTCGCTATCCTCGCCGTTTCACTATTGCTTGCCGCCCTGAGTCTGCTTATCAACTTGAATGCGGCAAAGCGTAGAGAGCAACAATTGGGTCAAGCGAAATTCGTGGCAGTCGCTGCAAGTGCGGCTGACGCCGTGATCAGTGTCGATACCAATGAAACGGTTCTTGACTGGAATCCAGCAGCCTCGGCGCTCTTCGGGTACTCGGCCGAGCAGGCCATCGGTCGTTCATTGTCGAGCTTGATCGTGCCTCCAGCTTTGCACGCTGTGCAGTCAGAGATGCTTACGCGCGTGTGTCGTCACGAAGAGGCGCTAAAAAATTTCAGTACGATTCGGCGAACACAAGATGGTAAAGAGCTAGAGGTGCTGATCACGACCTCTCCGATCTTGGATGATGCGGGGTCTTTGATCGGCGTTGCTAAGACGATTTCCGATCAAACAGAGGAGCGGCGCACAGCCATCAGATTGCGCTTAGCGTTGGAAGCCTCAAGCCTCGGCATCTGGGTCTGGCATCCTGAGACAGATCTGTTGGTCTGGGACGATCAAATGATGGACTTGTACGAGGCTCCGAAAGCGCTGCGAGAGAGTGCCTTGTACTACGCCTTCTGGCGTTCGCGCGTACATCCTGAGGATTTAGCACTCGCAGAAACTAGCTTGCAGAAGTTGGTGGCGGGCACCGGTTCGTATGATTTGACGTTTAGGATTGTCTTGGGGCCTGATCGGATACGCTATGTGCAGGCTTCAGCAATTGTTGAGCGCAACTATACCGGCGACGTGGTGCAGGTGATTGGGACAAACCTTGATATCACGCGCGAACGTGAGGCGTCCGTTGCAGCGCATGCTGCCAGTCAGGCTAAGTCTGATTTTTTATCGAATGTCAGTCACGAAATCCGTACGCCCATGAACGCCATTATTGGGATGACCCACTTAGCGCGTTTGACTCAACTAACCCCTGATCAAAAGCGTTATCTAAATCGAATCGAGTCCTCGTCGATCCACTTGCTTGGCCTATTAAACGACTTATTAGACTTTTCAAAAATTGAGGCAGGTAAGCTTTCGCTTGAGGTGATCGAGTTTGAGCTCGAACAAGTTCTTGAGAATGTCGCCAATGTGGTAGTAGCTCGGGCAGAGGCTAAGGGGCTAGAGTTAGTCTTTTACGTTGAGCAGACGGTCCCCTCGAATCTTTGGGGCGACCCTTTACGCTTTGGACAGATCTTAATCAATTATGTGAATAATGCGATTAAGTTCACCGAACGAGGTGAGGTCAATATTCGTATCTTAGTTGACCAGTTAAACCATGAAGGTGTGACACTCAAAGTTTTGGTGAAAGACACCGGTATTGGTATCAGTCAAGACGATCAAGCGCGTCTCTTCGATACCTTTCAGCAGGCGGATGCGTCGACAACCAGGCGCTTTGGTGGAACCGGCTTAGGCCTTGCCATCTGCAAGCAACTTGCTGAGTTAATGGGTGGTGAGGTCGGCGTGTCTAGCGAATTGGGGGTTGGGTCAGAGTTTTGGTTGACCGCGCGATTTGCACCGCTCTCTCAAACGAAGCGCCTGTTGCGACTCGATAGTCAGCTCAGAGATCGACGGGTACTGGTCATTGACGATAATGATAGCGCTTGCGAATCCCTATGCGAAATGCTTCAGATGTTCGGCTTGCGCCCTCAGGCGGTCAGTTCAGGTCGGCGAGGGCTAGCCTGCCTACTAGAGGCGGAGCGAGCTCTTGACCCTTTTGATCTTGTGTTTGTTGATTGGCAAATGCCTGAACTAGATGGCTTTGAGACGGCAAAGCAAATAGAGACTTTGGGGTTGAAGGTGATGCCCAAGCTATTTCTCGTGACCGCCTATGGTCGCGAGGTGATACAGCAAACAGGGTTGAGCGCTGCCTTTGTGGGTCTGGTTCACAAACCTGTGCAGGCCTCGAATTTGTTTAATCAGATTGCGCAAGCTCTGACGCAGCAGCCATTAATAGATCGTTTGCATCCCGCCGCATTATCATTCCAAAGCTTGAGTCAGCAACTGTCAACGATTCAGGGTGCAAAGATCTTGCTGGTCGAGGATAACGAAATTAACCAAGAGGTTGCTCAGGGTCTGCTGACCGAAGGTGGCCTGCAGGTCTTTCTGGCGAACGATGGACAGCAGGCTCTGGACATGATTCATCTGCACCAATGGGACTTAGTCTTAATGGACATGTATATGCCGGTCATGGACGGGATTGCTGCGACGCAGGCAATCCGTTTGCTGGACGGTTTTGGTGATTTGCCAATTATTGCGCTAACTGCAAATGCACGTCAGTCAGATCTTGATCGATGTCTTCAAGCAGGCATGAATGATTATGTTTTGAAGCCGATTGATCCAGAGGCACTGTGCAAGGTGCTCGTGCGCTGGATTCAGGCCAAAGTCCCTGAAGTCATACTTGAAGGCAACTCGTCGCAGGTGACTAAAGAATGGGTGGCCCAAGGAGGCCTGGAGCGGCGTAAGCGCTTCTCAGCGCCTGGGACACTACCAGTCAATATCGTGGGTCTTGATGCAGCCCTTGGGTTGAGTCGAACACTTGGCAAAGTCCCTTTGTATTTGTCGCTTTTGAGAAAGTTTATTAAACAACAAACGGTATTTTGTGAGTCCTTTAAGCAAGCGCTAGAGTTGGGTAACGTCGGTGAGGCTGAGCGCTTAGTGCATACGCTGTATTCAACCGCTGGCAATGTCGGTGCAATGGCGTTAGCAACTGAAGCAGGGCAGCTAGAAGACCGACTGCGTACGGGTGAGTCTGCTGGGGCCTTAACGGTTGATGCGGATAGGCTTTTGCTTAACCTCGCCAAGATGCTGGAGCAGTTAAAACTAAGTGTTGGACCTGAACCAGAGAGTAGTCTGGTGCAGGTTGATCGCGCTGAGTTTCAAGCAGTATGCCTTGAGTTGTTAGCGTGTTTAAAAAATGATGATATTGCTGCACAAAAAGTGTTTAGGCTTCATCACGATTTACTTAAATTTGCGTTATTGACTGACTTTTTGGTATTGCAGAACATGATAGAAAACTATGATTTTTCGGATGCCTATGTGTTGTTGCTTAAGCTTTGTCAGCAACACGCAATTGACGTTTCAATTTAAACCCTAAGAGCAAATCATGAAAAATAATGAATTGCGCAATTCGACGGTCTTAGTGGTCGATGATTCGCCTGAGAACCTTGAGTTGATGGGAGGCTTATTAGGTGATTTGTATCGCGTTAAGGTTGCAAACTCTGGAGCACGCGCTTTAAAAATTTTAGAAGGCGACACACTGCCTGATTTGATTTTGCTAGACGTCATGATGCCTGATATGAGCGGGTGGGATGTGTGCAAGGCAATCAAGTCAAACAAGCGACTCGCTGACGTCGTGGTGATTTTTTTAACAGCCAAGACAAGTGCGGAGGATGAAAAACTTGGTTTTGATCTTGGCGCCGTTGATTACATCAGCAAGCCAATTAATCCTGCCACATTATTGGCACGTGTGAAGACGCATCTTTCGTTAAAGAGCATGTCAGATGTGTTGCGTGATAGAAATCTGGTCTTGAAAGACGAGATTGATAAAGGCGTGCAAGAGATCAGGGCGATTCAAGAGACAACGATTCATGCGATGGCTTCATTAGCTGAAACTCGCGATAATGAAACTGGTAATCACATTCGGCGCACACAAAACTATGTCAAAACGTTGGCTCTGACACTTAGAGCGCATCCGAGGTTTTCGCACTATTTAAGCGACGAACAGATTGAGATGCTGTATTTGTCAGCTCCCTTGCATGACATCGGTAAGGTAGGCATCCCCGATCATATTTTATTGAAGCCTGGTCGCTTGGATGCGACCGAGTTTGAAGTTATGAAGACGCACACTACCTTAGGGTATCAGTCGATCTTGAGCGCGACTGAGCGCTTGTCAGGTGGTAGCAGTTTTTTGACGTGCGCGATGGAGATCGCGCTATCCCATCAAGAAAAGTGGGATGGCTCAGGCTATCCGCAAGGGCTAGCCGGCGATGAGATTCCGATTTCAGCGAGGTTGATGGCGGTGGCCGACGTGTACGATGCGTTGATCAGTGAGCGCTATTACAAAAAAGCGTTTTCTCATGAGGTGGCCGTGGGCATCATTCTCGACGGGCGGGGTACTCATTTTGATCCAGATGTGGTGGATGCCTTTAAACGTATTGAAGCTGAATTTTTAGCAATCGCTACTCGGTTTGCAGATTAGATGACTTGTGTTGGTTGGCTTGTAAGGTGATTGCTGGGCTCAAGGCTTGGATAGCTTGGTACTGGGTTAAAAATACTCGCCCACTGAGGTGCTGTAAAAAGTGTGTGTGTTTGAGACGATCCATCACCGGGCCTTTGACCTCTGATAGATGCAGCGCAATGCCCGCACTGAACAGCCTGGCTTCAATGAGCTCTAGGCTTTCAAGTGCGCTGGCATCGATGTCGTTGATCGCTGAGCAGAGCAAGACGATATGCTGCAAATTTGGCCGAGTTGCCACTGCCTGATTGATTTGATCCTCTAAATCCCTAGAGTTTGCAAAATATAGACTCTCATCTACTCGCAGGCTAATAATCTCGGGGCTGACGAGCACCGAGTGTCGCAGCACATTTCTAAAATGCTCGGTACCAGGCACCAAGCCCACCTCAGCGATGTGAGGGCGGCTCGTTCGGTATAAAAATAAGGTGAGTGAAACGGTGACGCCAATCACCAAGCCTAATTCGACACCGAGTGCGAGCGTCACCACAAAGGTGCTTAATGCGGCGGCGAAGTCTGCCTTTGAATATTGCCAGGTACGCTTGAAAATCGTTAAATCGACTAACGAGAGCACCGCGACAATGATGGTGGCTGAAAGTGTTGCCTGTGGTAAAAAATACAGGGCAGGGGTTAAAAATAGCGACGCGAGTGCGATCCCTACGGCAGTGTAGATGCCGGCTGCGGGGGTTTGTGCACCAGCATCAAAGTTGACGACTGAGCGTGCAAAACCTCCAGTTACAGAT
>CALCPT010000017.1 GCA_937897265.1 uncultured Alcaligenaceae bacterium | reverse complement strand
ACGTTTTTGTTGTGGTCGCTCCAAGCGGGGCCGGTAAGTCAAGCTTAGTCAACGCCTTGCTTGAACAAGATCCCACCCTGTGCCTCTCAGTATCGGCTACGACCCGAGCCCCGCGCAGCGGCGAAACAGACGGTAAAGATTACCGCTTTGTGAGCAAAGCCGACTTTATTGCAATGCAGCAAGCCGACCAGCTACTCGAATGGGCTGAAGTGCACGGCAACTTCTATGGCACGCCACGCGATCAAATTGATCAGGCCATTCACCAAGGTCGTGATGTCTTACTAGAAATCGACTGGCAAGGCGCGAGGCAGGTCAAACGCCTGTTTACTCAGACGATTGGCATCTTTATTCTGCCGCCCTCAATCCAAACCCTTGAGCAACGCTTACAACTTCGTGGGCAAGATTCTCAAGAGGTCATCGCCCGTCGGATTCAAGCCGCGAACGAAGAGATTTCGCATGCGCCAGAGTGCGAATATGTTATTATTAATCAAGACTTTAGGATTGCGCTCGCTGAACTCACCGAGGTCATAGCCGTAGCACGCTTACGCTATGGCAGTCAGTTAGCCAAAAACGAAGCATTGTTTGCGTCGCTCGGGCTCAGCACCACAAGCGAATAGTTTGCGTAGTGCGCAAGTTTTTACGTATTTAAACCTTTATTTCTCAGGATCACCATGGCTCGCATTACTGTTGACGATTGTCTTGACCGCATTCCAAATCGCTTCAAGCTCACCCTTGCAGCCACCTACCGTGCGCGCGAACTCGCTCAAGGCCATGCACCTCGCCTTGAATCAAAAGACAAACCTTGCGTGACAGCCTTACGTGAGATTGCAAACGGTTTAGTCGGCATTGAAATGCTGCGTAAGGTACCAACCTAAGGCTCTGCAAAATGGCCTTTCCCGGATTTCGTTACGCCTCCACCGGGATACTGGCCGCCCTAAAGGTCGGATCCAAGCTTAAGTCAGGCGGTAAAGACAAAGAGCTTGGTTTAGGCGTCGTCTCGGGGGTGGCCACGCCACTTGAAACCGAGATCGAACCCGCAGTCGCGTCGATGGCGCATCTGCAACAAATTCTCTCTACTTATCTCGAAGCAAAAGACATCGCGACGATACGCGATGCCTATCGGTTCTCTGATCAAGCGCACTTAGGGCAGCTTCGTTCGAGCGGCTCGCCTTACATCACGCATCCCATATCAGTTGCCGAAATCTGTGCTGGTTGGAAACTCGACGCCCAAGCGATTCAAGCCGCGCTGTTGCACGACGTGATGGAAGATCAAGGGATTGCGAAACAAGATCTGCTAGAAAAATTTGGCGATGAAGTTGCCGAACTCGTCGATGGTCTGTCAAAGCTTGATCGTCTTGAGTTTGCGACCAAGGCGCAACAACAAGCTGAAAGCTTCAGAAAAATGTTGCTGGCGATGGCACGCGACATTCGCGTCATCCTCGTCAAGCTCGCTGATCGTCTGCACAATATGCGCACGCTTGATGCCGTCGCACCCGAGAAGCGCAGACGCGTCGCCAAAGAGACCCTCGATATCTATGCACCGATCGCGTATCGCTTGGGCTTAAATGCGTTGTATCGCGAGTTACAAGATCTATGTTTTGAGGCGATTTATCCTAACCGCTACCGAGTGCTCGAAAAAGCGGTGCTCGCCGCACGTGGCAATCGTCGTGAAGTGTTAAGCAAAATCGATGAACAGGTTCGCGCGGCAATGCCCGCTGCTGGAATCGAAAGCGAAGTGTTGAGCCGTGAAAAAACCTTGTACGGTATTTATCACAAGATGGTTCAACAAAAGAAAAGCTTCACAAATGTTTTAGATATCTATGGCTTTCGTGTCATTGTCAGAACACTACCCGAGTGTTACATGGCCATGGGTATCGTGCATCAGTTGTATCGACCAGTGCCGGGCAAATTCAAAGACTACATCGCCATTCCAAAAGTGAACGGTTATCAGTCGCTGCACACGACGCTTGTCGGCCCCTTCGGTACGCCTATCGAGTTTCAGTTTCGTACGCATGACATGCATCAGGTTGCTGAAGAAGGCGTTGCGGCACACTGGCTTTACAAGGCCGATACGGCCTCGCTGCAAGAGATTCAAAGCCGTACCAGTCAGTCGCTGCAGTCCTTACTTGATATTCAGAGTCAAACTGGCGACTCAAGCGAATTTCTTGAACACGTTAAGGTCGATTTGTTTCCTGACGCTGTCTACGTTTTTACCCCCAAAGGAAAAATCGTTTCGTTGCCCCGCGGCGCCACGCCGATTGACTTTGCTTACATCATTCACACTGATGTCGGCAACCACGCCGTCGCCTGCAAAGTCAACGGCGATAACGTTGCGCTGCGTACCGAACTCTCAAGCGGTGATACGGTATCGATTACTACCTCACCCACCGCGAGGCCGAGTGCACAATGGTTAAATTACGCCCGCACGGGGCGTGCCCGCTCAGAAATCAGGCACTTCTTGCGCACCAGCGAGTACGACGAATCGGCAGCTTTTGGCGAGCGGCAATTGGCTCAGGCATTAAAAGAGCTCAACCTCGCGATGCCCTCACCCGAAGATGCTATCTGGGAAAAACTCGCGCGCAGTAGTGGCGCAAAATCACGCGCCGAAATTTTGGCAGATATTGGCTTAGGTAAACGACTCGCTGCAGTGGTTGCGCGGCGGTTTGCACCCGATCATCCCCTGATTGCCACCACCGCAGCAGCCGACGAAGAAATGACGGCTGCACGTTCAGTGCCAATTCAAATTCGGGGACACGAAGGCCAAGCCGTGCAGCTTGCGCCTTGTTGTGGCCCCCTACCAGGCGATGTGATTGTTGCGGGCGTGCGCATCGGTCACGGCTTAGTCGTTCACACGGCCGAGTGCCCTGTTGCCATCCGTGCGCGTATGAAAGAGCCCGACCGCTGGGTCGACGTTGTGTGGGATCAAGAGACTGCTAAACATTTTTCAGCGCGAATTGAAATCATGGCGAAAAATGAACGCGGCATCTTGAGTCGCATCGCCGCAGAAGTGGCGCAAGCCGACTCAAACATCATCAACGCAACAATGCACGAAGATGCCATCAACACGGTGATGTTGAACCTGACCGTTCAAGTGGATAGTCGCAAACACTTGGCGCAGGTCTTCAGGTCAATCCGACATGTCAGCCAAGTGCAAAAAATTGTGCGCGCTAAGGGCTAGTGTCTGCTTCTGAGCGCGAGGTCAGGTGAAGCTGGCTGACGGACTGCAGCAAGCTTATTCTGATCAAGGTTTGACGATCGGCACCCGCTGTTTGAGCGCGCGCCATAGCGCATTGGTATCGGCACCGCCCGGATCACGCGCAGACGCTCTGACTGCCAAATGCACCAATACCAACTGCCGCGACGGGTCAACATAAATTGCCTGACCACGGACCCCCTGAAAGGCATAGGTGCCGTCAAGATCTGGAAATATCCAGGTTTGATACCCATAGCCGAACCAACGACCAGTGCGCGAGGGCAAAAAGTGCGCCGTTGTCATCTCTTGTACCCAAGCAGCCGGTACCAGCTGTTTACCCTGGGCCACCCCCGAGCGGGCCATCATCATTGCCAGACGCCCGTAGTCGCGTAACGTGGCATTAAAACCCATGTACCCGACCTCTTGTCCTGAGGCATCAACAAGCCACGTCGCCTCTTGTTCAGCACCCAGTGGTTTCCAGATTTTTTCAGAAAAATACGTGGCAATGTCTTGACCAATCGCCTGACGCAAGACGACTGCCAACACAAACGTTTCTGCCGAGGCGTAATACCAACGCTGTCCGGGTGCCGCGACACGTCGGTTAAATAACTTGGCAACGCTCGGTCCGCCCTCGGATTGCCCCCAAATCGTTGCACGCGATAGCCGTGCCGAGTCGTCTTGCGAGTCATAGTCTTCGCGAAACTCAACGCCCGAAGACATCGTCAGCAAATGCCGTAGTGGTGTCTTGCCATATTCAGTCCCTTGCAGGCCCGGCGCATAATCTTGCGCCAAATCATCGAGTGAACGAATATGCCCATCGCGAAGCGCAACGCCCACTAGCATCGCAATGACCGTTTTTGCCATCGAGAAAGAGGTGAAGCGCTGCTCAGGCTGACGCGCATACTGATAGCGTTCAAGTAAAACCGTATCGCCTT
>CALCPT010000016.1 GCA_937897265.1 uncultured Alcaligenaceae bacterium | reverse complement strand
GATCTACACAGGCGAAGACACTCTTTCCCTACACGACGCTCTTCCGATCTAGATGATGGCGATGGCGATCGCGGCGGCGATGGCGAAGAAGGCCGTTCAGGCACCAAAACCGACGCAATTCGAGCCACCAGTTCAAGTGGCGGTCATTGCGCAGAAAACGACCTCTGATGTTGAGGTAACTAAAAAGGTGGTCGCGACAGTGAGTACATCAATCTTTCAAGATGAAACCAAAGTTGTATTTGCTGGCGCACCGGCATCCATCTTCTCTGAATCGACGTTGGCTGAGTCGTTGATGGATGAGGCGGCGTCTGAGTACGACGAGCTTGGCGCTGATTTAGAGGAGTTTATTGAAGAGGAAATCGCGCCAGTGGTTGCGAATCCGAAGCGTCAGCGCGTTGCAGTTGAGCCAGAGCCCACACCCAAAGCGATTGCCGCCGAGCCAGCAGTGCGTGCGGTTGAGAAACCTGTGTTATCGACAGTATCAGAGCCAGCCGCGGTTGTGACACTGACGCACATGCGTATGCGTGCCACTGGCGAGCCTCGACCGCTCGCTGCGTTGTTTAGCCGTTTATCCGGCAGTACACCCACTGCGACTGGGGCTGTCGAAGGTAAAAAATCTTTGTTGTTTGAACGGATGAAGCGTACGTGAAAATTATTGCAATTGTCTCAGGCAAGGGTGGGGTCGGCAAAACGACTGTCAGTGCAAATCTTTGTGCCGGTTTGCGCCGTCTTGGGAAAAGTGTTCTCGCAGTTGATTTGGATCCTCAAAACGCGTTGCGTTTGCACTTTGGCGTGTCACCGAGGCATGTGGGCGGCTTGGCACGCGCAGTGCTATCTGGCGAGGATTGGCGTAGTAGTGTGGTGCAAGGCAATACTGGCGATTACGTGTTGCCGTACGGATCGATTAACGAGGGTGATCGGCTCGATTTTGAGCAAGATCTACGCGAGAACCCAACCTTGCTGCGTGACCAGCTTGCCTTGTTGGGGTTGGCAGACGACTGCGTGGTCGTGTTAGATACCCCCCCAGGTGCTTCGGTGTATTTAACTCAAGCACTCGTTGCTGCGAACGCCGCTGTCATTGTGGCCCTGCCTGACGCGGCATCGTATGCGACGCTGCCAAAAATCATGAGCTTGATTAAGCAGTACTGTTCACGTCGAAAGAAATTCTTGGGATATTTGCTGCTCATCAATCAAGTTGATCGTGTCAAACAGCTAGCCGATGACGTCACAGACATGATGTCAGCGAAGTTTGGCAAGAAGTCCATCGTTCTGATTCATCAGGATCAGGCCATTCCAGAAGCCTTGGCTTATAGCAAAGATCTACAAGAGTATGACCCGTTGAGCCGTGGTGCGTACGATGTCAAGCTTTGCGTTCAGGCCGTTGAGCGATTGCTCAACTCTGAAACAGTTGGAGTCGCAGTCGCATGAGTCTCTTTTCTTTCACTGACATGCCTGCGAAGCTTGAACGACTAGGTGGCAGAATCGCAAATGCTCCAATTTGGGAAAGCGATTTTGTACGTGCCGTCGCTGCCGCAGTGGCGGTATTGCTGCTCGCCATCGTTATCGCGGTTCCACTAGACCTCGTTCAGCAGTCGGTGATTGCAGTGATCGCCTATTTTGCGGCTTCAAAGATTCGTCGCTTGTCTTGGGGGCGTGGCGGAATCCTCATTATGGTCGGTATCTCGCTCTTGATGACTCTGCGATATTTGTATTGGCGCCTGACAGTCACTCTCGAGTTTGAAACGACGGTTGATGCAGTGTTTGGCTATCTGTTGCTGTTTGCAGAGCTTTACGGCATCACCTGTCTAGTACTTGGGTACATACAAACCGCTTGGCCGCTTGAGCGCCAGCCGGTGATGATTGACCGCCCGACCTCTGAGTGGCCAAGCGTTGATATATTTATTCCGACCTACAACGAAGACTTGTCTGTTGTGAGGTTGTCTGTGTTGGCGGCGCTGACGCTCGATTGGCCAGCAGACAAACTGCGAGTGTATTTGCTTGACGATGGCCGTCGAGAGCAGTTTAGAGAATTTGCCCAATCGTGCGGCGCAATCTACCTCACGCGCGATAACAACCGTCATGCAAAAGCTGGAAACTTAAACGAAGCACTCAAACGCACGAATGGCGATTTTGTTGCGATATTTGATTGCGACCATATTCCAACTCGTTCGTTTTTGCAGTTGTCGATGGGGTCATTTTTACGTGATCCCAAGTTGGCGATGGTTCAAACACCGCATTTTTTCTTTTCGCCCGATCCGTTTGAGCGAAATCTCGAAACACACGGCAAGGTCCCGAACGAGGGGCAACTGTTTTACGGCCTTGTGCAAGATGGCAATGACATCTGGAATGCTTCATTCTTTTGTGGTTCGTGTGCAGTGCTTCGCCGCGCACCTTTAGAAGAAATTGGTGGCGTTGCAGTTGAAACCGTCACCGAAGATGCGCATACGGCTTTAAAAATGAGTCGTCGCGGCTACAACATGGCTTACCTCGCCGTGCCTCAGGCTGCTGGTTTAGCGACTGAAAACCTGTCAAGCCATGTGGGTCAACGGATTCGCTGGGCTCGCGGGATGGCGCAAATTTTTAGAATTGACAATCCGCTGTTTGGCCCTGGGCTCACCTTAGGCCAGCGGCTTTGTTACGTCAATGCCATGTTGCATTTTTTCTATGGCTTGCCGCGCTTAATCTTCTTGAGCGCGCCGGTCGCGTATTTGGTGTTTGGTGCTCACGTGTTCACTGCGACCACCTCAATGGTGCTGGCGTACGCACTGCCAGCCATTGTGTTGGCGAGTATGACCAACTCAAAAATTCAGGGCAACCACCGACATTCATTCTGGAACGAAGTCTACGAAACAGTATTGGCGTGGTACATCTCGATGCCTGTGCTGATGGCCTTGCTCAATCCCAAGTGGGGTAAGTTCAACGTCACTGCCAAGGGCGGAAAAATCGACAGGGAGTATTACGACTGGAAAATGGCAGTGCCCTACGTCTTACTTTTGGCCGTCAATGCGATTTGTGCGATCTTCGGTATTACAGAGCTGCTTCGAGGCTCTGATGAGCCCTTTACCGCTCTGATTAATTGTGTGTGGGTGGTCTACAACACCGTGATCCTCAGCGCGAGTGCATATGTCGCGAACGAGTCGCGTCAAATCAGGCACACCCCTCGCATTAAAGCGACGTTTCCAGCAACGGTCAGCCGTGCAAACGGTCGGACAGTCGTGTGCGAAACTGCAAATTTTTCAAGTACTGGCTTAGGGCTAAAGCTGCCCAAGGACAATGGTATCAAGTGGGATATCGGTGAGCGTGTTCATGTCTCGATCTTTCGGGGCGAAAAAGAATCGACGTTTCCGGGAACCGTGCAAACTGGCGGGCAATTTGTCGGTATTCAGTTTGACGACTCGCTGACGCTTAAGCAAACCAAAGAGCTCGCCAAGATGACCTTCGGACGCGCAGACATGTGGGCGACCGAGTGGGATAAACACACAGAAGATAAGCCCATGACCTCTATTAAGAACGTCGTCGGGCATGGCGTTGTCAATTTGTATGGCTTGATCCGCAGCGGTATTCGCGGCGCTTTCGTCAAACGAAGAGCGTAAGGATGTTTTTCGCACATATGCACACTTCACAAGAGTCAGTAATGAAAGAGAATGTTTTCGTCAGATTGTTTGACTCAAGCGCGGGTTGTACTTTTCGAGTCTGTCTCTCGGTCCTGGTACTGTCAGGCTTATTCGGGGCTGCACCCCAGGCGTTTGGACAAGTGCCCAGACCTGCCTCGCTCGTGCCTGCTCCCGCCGTATCGATACCTGCCCCGGCTATACCTGCCGCTGTGACACCTGCCGAATCTTCAGCTACCGTTACTTCAAGCGAAGGAACTCGCACTGTTAAGCAAACGCTGCGCCAACTTGGCGCGAATAGTGCCTTGACGTTAAGAGGGGCAGATGGTCGTGACGGCGTTCGGTTTAACGTTCGCGCTGATGAGGTGATTTCAAAAGCCACTCTGACCTTGAATTATGGCTTCTCTCCTGCGTTGCTGAACGACGGGTCGCAACTAAATGTGCTGATCAATGGTGATGTTGCGGCAAGTATTCCGGTTGAGAAAATCGACGGTGGTAAAAGCCTCGAACGTACCATTGAGCTGCCAGTACGGTTGATTTCTGACTACAACCAATTGACGTTGCAATTGATTGGCCGTACGACCTTACAGTGTGAAGATCCAACCAACAACGGTCTTTGGGCGACGATCAGCAATAAAAGCGTCCTTGAGCTTGTGACACAGGCTATCTCTTTGCCGAATGATTTGGCCTTGTTGCCGTTGCCGTTCATGGATCAACGGGATGCACGCTCTTTGAGCCTGCCATTTGTTTTTGTTGGTGCGCTGGACAACACTATGCTGGAGGCGGGTGGCGTTGTGTCATCTTGGTTTGGCGCGTTGGCTAGTGGTCGTGGTGCAAGATTTCCAGTTACGATGAACACGGTGCCGGCAAAAGGCAATGCGGTCGTGATGATTGCCAGTGCGAAACCAGTGGTGCCTGGTGTGCAAATTGCAGCCATCTCGGGCCCAACAATTTCTGTCGTCACGAACCCCAGCGATCCGTTTGGCAAACTGTTGCTCGTCATGGGCCGCGACAGCGGTGAGTTAAAAAAGGCTGCGAGTGCGCTCGCCTTAGGTGGCTCAGTACTGTCGGGTCAAACCGCTGCAATCACAGGGCTCACCGAGCTCATCGCTCGACGCCCCTATGACGCACCCAACTGGTTGCCCTCTGACCGTGCGGTAAAGTTTGGCGAGCTCACTTCTGCGC
>CALCPT010000015.1 GCA_937897265.1 uncultured Alcaligenaceae bacterium | reverse complement strand
GATGCTTGCCCCGCGTTTCCAAAATAGAAACCTTTGCCGTGCATGGCCCCGCTGCCGGACTTAACACCATACTTGAACTCGTCAAAGTCAGCGTCGGTGCCGTGATAGACGACCAAAGGTTGTCCGTTCTCGTCCTCGACTTTACTGCGACCAAACCACTTCTTGAAGGCGGCAGAAGACGTACTGCGCTCCGCTTTCCGTGTTGCGCTCATCGCATGATCCGCTGCTTCAAGCGCGTCTTGCCCGCGCGCCAGCATGATCAGATCGACGCCTTCACGCGCCAACTGTTGCGCACAGGCTAAGCCTAAGCCCTTACTCGACGCACACACAATGGCCTTGCGACCGCGAATTCCTAAATCCATGATGTCTCCGATAAATGTTCTTGTCAGACAAGCATAGCAACAAGTCGGCCTGCGCACAGCGATTAAATTTGCGTTGCGCTAATCGACGACCCTGGGCTAACCCGCCAAGTACGAACAAACACGCAGCACCGCCCAGGAAAAAGAAAAACCGGCTTTCGCCGGCTGATCTTAAATACTGCAAAAAAGTAGGCCGTTGCCGACACAACTCAAAACGGAATATCGTCATCCATATCAGACAGGTTTGCGCCACCCGCTGCCGGTGCAGCAGGACGTGAGGCTTGTTGCGCGCGGGCCGCAGGACGTGGCGCACCTGAACCGCCTTCGTTGCCACCCGAAGAGCCGCCGTCGCCACCGTCACGCCCACCTAACAACTGCATGTTGTCAGCCACGACTTCTGTCGTGTACTGATCAACGCCTTCTTTGTTTTGCCATTTACGGGTCTTGATACGACCCTCAACGTAAACAGGGCGGCCTTTCTTCAAATACTCACCAGCGATCTCGGCTAAACGGTTGTAGAACACCACACGGTGCCATTCAGTTTCTTCGCGACGCTCGCCCGAATTTTTATCTTTCCAACTGCTGGTGGTTGCAATGGATACGTTACACACAGCCGCACCGTCAGGGCTGTAACGCACCTCTGGGTCGCGTCCAAGATTACCCATCAAAATGACTTTATTGACCGAGGCCATGCCGAGCTCCTTAAAAACTTTATTCATCGATGCCCTAACGGGCTCGTACCAAACGCCATCATGATCCAGACGGCATGCCAGTGCTAGACGCAAAACTACGCATGGCAGACAGTTTACGGCAGGTTTCGGCCGAAAAACCGCCCGCAACCGCGCCTGAGCACAATCCCACCACTCAACGCAGTATATTATTTGGGACGGTTCTAAACTCAAACGATCGGATAGCCCCATGATTCAAGCGACCCCAAGCGGACAGGGCCTAGGCGCCCGCGTCGACAATATCGACCTTTCGCAGCCCTTGTCACAAGAACAATACAAAACCATCGAAGGCCTGTTGGGCAAGCACGGTGTGTTGTGGTTTTCAAAACAAACCCTCACCTCGGCCCAGCTCAAAGCCTTTAGCAGCACGTTTGGCACGCTTGAGGTCAACGTGGCCAATATGTATCAAGACCCCGGTATCCCCGAGGTGATGATTTTGTCGAACAAAAAAGTCGACGGCAAACCTTTGGGCTTGGCTGACGCGGGCCAAGACTGGCACACCGATATGTCTTATAGCAAGATGATCGCGTTTACCAACGTGCTATATGGCATTGAAATCCCGCACCGCGATGGCAAGCCACTGGGCAATACCGAGTTTTCAAACATGCGGGCTGCCTACGTTGCGCTGCCAGAAGAGCTAAAAAAGAAGCTCGAGGGCATGACTGTCTTGCACGACTTTAATAAGTTTTGGGAAAACATGCGCAAGCAGCCTGGCTGTACGCGTCCGCCACTGACTGAGGCTCAATTAAAAGCCAAGCCGCCGGTCTCACATCCGATCTTTTTGACACACCCGATTACGGGCGAAAAGATTCTGTATGCCAACCCGGGCTATGCCATGCGCATTAACGAGTTGCCCGAAAAAGAAAGCGACGAGATCCTAAACTTTTTGTTTGAACATCAGTTGCAGCCGCAGTTTCGCTACCGTCACCTCTGGACAGTCGGTGATGTGTTGATGTGGGACAACATGGGCACGATTCACAACGCGGTAGCCGACTACACCCCCGATGAACATCGCTTTATTAAGCGTTGTCAGGTGATGGCAGATCGATATTTTCCGATGGCGGCTTAAAGATCTTGCTGGATAAACCAGGCGCAAGCCTGGTGGCGGTTGTCTTCGCCCCCGTTGGGAATTAAGTTGATGTCCTTTCGTTCTTGAACAGATGTGTTTGGTAGAAGAATAATGAGAAAAACGAACATCGCCCTACTGCTAAGCGTACTGTGCGTCTTTGGCTCAGTGGCAAACGCGCAGACCACCACGTATCCCAATCAAACCATCAAGGTCTTGGTGGGCTTTGCGGCCGGCGGGCCTGCTGATGTGATTGGTCGGATTGTGACGCAACACATGTCGGGTACGCTTGGGCAATCCATGGTGGTCGAAAACCGCACCGGCGCCAACTCGCTGATCGCCACCAAAGAAGTGGCCAAAGCCAACCCCGACGGCTACACGCTGTTGTTTGCGTCGCTCTCGCATAACGTGAATCGTGTGCTGCTCAAAGAGAAGGCTGAATACGATCCACTCGAAAACTTTGTGCCGATTTCTTTAGGTGCAGTATTACCCTTGGTGGTGGTAACGGCCCCGGACACGCCTTACAAGACTGTTGCAGATTTAGTGGCGGCAGCCAAAAAAAGCCCCGACAGTATTAGCTATGGCTCGGCTGGCAATGGGGGCTCAGCCCATTTAGCTGGCGCCTTAATGGCGACCGTTGCTGGGGTCAAGATGCTGCACGTGCCGTTTCGCGGCAATGCCCCAGCGCTCACCGAGGTGATGGCTGGGCGCGTGTCGTTTATGTTTTACCCAATGATTGGCATTGCCAATATGGTTGCCGACAAGCGCTTAAAGGTTTTAGCCGTTGGCACCAGCAAGCCGATGCCAGAGTTTCCAGGCGTGCCCACGATGGATGACTCGGGCTATAAAGACTTTGAGCAAACCGCCCCGTGGGTAGGTCTGTTGGCACCCGCCGGGACGCCCGAGGCTATCGTCAATAAGCTGAATGCAGCGATGAACTTGGCGCTCAAGCAACCCGAAGTGATTAAGCGGATGAAGGATTTGGGCGCCACGCCTAGTGGCAATTCACCTGCAGAATTCAGAGCGTATTTGACTCAGGACCTTGAGCGTTGGGCCAAGGTTGTTCAGGCTGCGGGGATTCAGGCCGATTAATGTTTCGCGCTAAGGGGCCGCATACCCCAGGTCACCAACAACCAAAGCGCGGACAACGCACAGGACGCCCAAAACACAGCACTAGCACCGCCCCAAACCACTAAAGCGCCACCCAGGCTGCCGCCCAAAAACAAACCCGCAGCTTGCGCGGTGTTGTAAAACCCTAACGCTAAGCCCTTAAGCTCGGGCGGTGCAACACGCGACACCAATGACGGCTGCAGCGCTTCAAGCACGTTAAACATCACAAAAAACGCCGTCAGCCCTGCCGCTAACAGGTAAAAACCTTGGCTTGCCCAAGGCAAGAAGGCAAACACCACGACCAAACCGGCTACGGCTAAACGAAGCATTGCACGGTGCGCACGCTTCTTTTCTGCGACAAAAATCAAGGGCACCATAAAAATAAACGAGCCAAAAATCACTGGCAGATACACCTTCCAGAGCTCGGCCGAGCTTAGGCCACCTAGCTTAATAAACAAAGGTGGCACCACTACAAACATCGCTACCTGAATTAAATGCAAACAAAACACACCAAAATTTAAACGCAATAAATCGACGTGAGTAAACACTTGCATCGGTCGAGCAGGTTGACTAGGCTTAGCCGCTAAAGGCACAACCGGTACAACAAAGCGGGCCACCGCCAGGCAAACCACCCCTAGCAAGGCAATACTCCAGAACAGCCCTGACAACCCCCCGGCGCCCACAATCAGGGGCGCCGCCACCAAAGCCAGAGCAAAGGACAAGCCGATCGAACCGCCCACCATCGCCATCGCGCGAGTGCGCACCTCGGGTCGGGTGGCATCAGCCAGCCAGGCCGTGATTGCCGCCGAAATTGCCCCCGAGCCCTGAATCGCACGACCGATCGTGATCCAGAAAATATCGTTCGACAGCGCACAGATCACACTGCCCAATACAAACAAAAACAGCCCAACTAACACCACAGGCCGCCGTCCCCAGCGATCAGACGCCAGGCCAAAGGGGATTTGCATACAAGCCTGAGTCAAGCCGTACATGCCTAAGGCCAAGCCAACCCGGGCCGGGTCATCGCCGCCGGCAACGCCAAGGGCTGCCACCGCAAACACGGGCAACAGCAAAAACAAGCCCAACATGCGCGCCGCAAACAAGCCCGCAAGCGCAAAACTGGCGCGGCGCTCGATAGGGGTCAAAGACAACGACTGGGAGTCAGGCATCAAACTCTTGTTTCAAAGTGGTGGGCAGGTAGGCTGCGGTAGCCTCAGGGCGTTATAGTACCAAGTTGCCCTGCGTAAACGCAGCGGTTGCTGAAATACACAAAACCACCACAGGCCACATGGAAGAAATCCGTATTCGGGGTGCTCGCACTCATAACCTCAAAAACGTGTCACTTGACCTGCCGCGTCACAAGCTGGTGGTCGTGACGGGCTTATCGGGGTCGGGCAAATCTTCACTTGCCTTTGACACGTTGTATGCCGAGGGGCAGCGCCGCTACGTCGAAAGTTTGTCTGCCTATGCGCGCCAGTAGATCGGAAGAGCGTCGTGTAGGGAAAGAGTGTCTTCGCCTGTGTAGATC
>CALCPT010000014.1 GCA_937897265.1 uncultured Alcaligenaceae bacterium | reverse complement strand
GCAGATCGCCGACACCCGCCTGGTGATGATCGAGGCCGCGCACCTGACCTGCGACGAGCGGGCCGACGTCTTCAACGCGCTCCTGCCCGCAGTCTTCGGAGCCTGACAAGGGGTTGGGGCCTGGGTCCGGACGGGTGCCGGACCCTGCTCTATGCTCGCCGCCGCCGGCGCCCGAAGTTGCAGCGCCGCCGGCGGGCGGCGCCTCACGCATGGCAGCGCGGCGCATGGCATCCAGTTGCGTCTGCGGCCGGCGCACGAGCGACACTTCTGCGCGCACCAAATCGAGGTGCAGGGTGGTGCGGCCGCTGACGGTGGGCGCGGTGGGCGCGCCGGCATAGGTGATGTTCGTGGCGACGGACGGGGCGGTCGTGACGGTAGCGGATTTCGCGGTGCCGTCGTAGGTGGCGGCGAGGTTGCCGAGGGTGACGGTCACGGGCGCGGCGGAGACGACCAGCGGCACCGTGACGGCGGGACCGATGAGGTTGTTGGCCGTATCGGTCGGCGTGAAAGCGACGCTCAAAGTCTGCGTGCCGACGGTCGGCGTGGTGCTGCCGGGCCGGCGCGACGACGACGCCCACCGGCTCGGCTTCGACGTCGCGCAAGCTTTTAACGTTGACAAAACTGGAGTTTAAAAAATTGCGTGCGGGTGGCGAGATCATGGCCAGCGGGTAAGCGTTCGAGCTGTGCGCCGCCTCATGGTTGGGCACATGGTCGGGCAGGCCGTCGAGCCCCTGGGCAGCCAGCCGGGCACTGAAACTGCGTTCACCATGCGCGTGCCGCTGAGCCAGGAAAGCTGACTTCTCCAAGTCTTCCCCAATCCCCTGCAACCCCCGCCCACCTCGTCGCGTTCACTTCCCACCCCGCCCCTCAATGGACCTCACCCTTCGCCCCGCCACTGTGGAAGCCCTCGAAAGCTTCCGTTCCCGCCGCAACTCGCTCCTCCTGAGCCGAGGCACGCTCGTTGGACTCACGCTGGCCATCGCGCTCCTCGTCGCGCTGGTCACGTGGCGAAAACTCAACGCCTTCCTCGCCCTCCTCCTCGCCTCGGTGGCTGCTCTCGCGGCCGAACCTAACCGCGCCCTTGTCTTCTCGAAGACCGCCGGCTTCCGCCACAAGGATTCGATCCCGCTGGGCAACGCCCTGCTGGCGCAGCAGTTCCGCCCGCTGCCCCTGCCGCGCCTCGCTCACCACCGCCTCGCCGATGCGCGCCTTCCACTGCCCGACCTGCCCGGTGTGCTCGAAGCGCCGAGCTTCGGTATCGGCACCATCGATATCGGCGATCGCCAGCGCGGCCGACGAACCCAACAGCGCCGCGATGTCCGGATCAACTTCCGGATTGCAGGACATCACCGTGCAGACCACCTGCACCTCGTTGTAGAAGCCTTCAGGAAACAGCGGACGCAGCGGGCGATCAATCAGGCGCGAGGTCAGTGTTTCTTTTTCAGAAGGCTTGCCCTCACGTTTGAAAAAACCACCGGGGATTTTGCCCGCAGCGTAGGTTTTTTCAATGTAGTCAACTGTCAGTGGGAAAAAATCCTGACCTGACTTGGCATCTTTTTTTGCAACAACAGTTGCGAGTACGACAGTGTCTTCGACAGTGACTAACACTGCACCTGAAGACTGGCGAGCAATTTCGCCGGTTTCAAGCACAACGGTGTGTTGGCCATACTGGAAAGATTTGGTCACTTTATTGAACATGACATGTATTCCTTACAAATGAAAAACCGTGGGCAGTGCGGCAAAAATGCCGCAGCGACCACGGTTGCTTCACGGGGAGACTGCCCCATGGATTTTGATCACTTACGCAGACCGAGTTTTTCGATCAGCGAGCGATATGAATCTGGGTTGCGGCCCTTGAGATAATCGAGCAGCTTACGGCGACGGCTAACCATACGCAGAAGGCCGCGACGTGAGTGGTGGTCTTTAATATGTGCTTTGAAGTGACCTGTCAGTTCGTTGATACGAGCTGTCAGCAGAGCCACTTGAACTTCAGGAGAACCGGTATCGCCTTGTGCGCGTTGATACTGCGCAACGATGTCGGATTTTTTAATATCAGCAACAGACATTTTTAAGCCTCAAATGACAAGCGTTAAAGCCGAGGTGCTTTAACGTGATTAAAAAACAAAAAAGAGCGGTAATTACGATTAAGCTTTTTGCACAAAAACACAACAAGCAGCAGGTAAAAGCTTTGCAAGAACACGATTTGATCGAAAAAGATCTAGCAAAGCCTGAGAATTATAGCTTATTGACTAAAATGGTGACATCCCTCTTATCAGCAGACAAGACGTCTGCGCTTTGCTGGCGATTGGTGACGCTTTTAAAGCACTTAACTCGCACAAAGACTAATTAAATTTTAGGTAACAATATGCGCACTCAAACGTACACGGCAATCCTGTTAGTTCTTGCATTAGGTGGCTGCGCTCAGTTGCAATCCACCAAACCGGGCACCCCGGTGGCCGACGTCATCAAACAATTCGGTAAACCCACGACAGTTTGTCGCAACCAAGACGGCACTGAGCGGCTCGTTTGGTCACAGCAACCGTTTGGGCATCAAGCCTGGGGCACCAACACCTCAAAAGACAACACCATCGGTCCGTTCACGCAAGTACTGACTGATGCGCATTTTGACGTACTGAATACCGGAACGTGGTCAGATGAGCGCGTGCGTTGCGAATTTGGCCCACCCGCAAATATCCAGGGGATCGCCCAAGGAAACGAAAAAGTCTGGGCCTACCGCTATATGCAGTTTTCAGCCTGGCATTCGATGATGTACGTGTACATGGGGCCTGATGGCAATTTGGCCAATCGTCACAATCCTGGGCCGGATCCCATGTTTCTACTCAATGATAAATGACCGCTAGGCAAAAGCCACGCGCCCCCGCAATGCGTGGCGCTTATTCGCCCCCGCCGCGTAACGCCACCTGCTTAGAGAGACGACGCCAGCGCCACAGCCATACGCCCCAACCAGACAGCCCGTACACAATAAACAGGCCAAACAGAATCACTGGTGGGTTGCTTGAAATAAAGACAAAACCAGCGACAAACACCAAAATCACCCAAAACGGCACGCTACGGCCAAGCGCGAAGGCCTTTCCGCTATAAAACGGCAGATTTGAGACCATCGCAAGACCACAATAAATTGTGATTGAGAAAGCCGTCCAAGCCAAAAACTCATGAGGCACTTGCAAGCGATTGTCGACAACTAACCAGACAAAGCCAGCAATCAAAGCGCCTGCAGCTGGGCTAGGCAAGCCTTGAAAAAACCGTTTGTCGACCACAGCAATATTGGTATTAAATCGCGCCAAGCGCAAAGCGGCGCCGCAGACATACACAAACGCAGCCAACCAACCCCAGCGACCTAAATCGTGCAACATCCACTCGTACATCACTAGTGCCGGCGCGACGCCAAACGAGGTCATGTCTGAGAGCGAGTCGTATTGCTCGCCAAACGCCGAGGTCGTATTGGTGAGCCTGGCAACCCTGCCATCCATTCCGTCAAGCACCATTGCTACAAAAATTGCAATGGCTGCCATTTCAAAACGACCATTCATCGCCTGCACCACAGCATAAAACCCAGCAAACAGTGCCGCGGTCGTAAAAGCATTCGGCAGCAAGTAAATGCTGCGGTGGCGAAGATCAGGATCGCGTAATGGATTATTGCGCATCTTTAGGCTCAGCTCGTTGACGCTGGCAAATCGGCCAACACCGTACTCGTTGCGCTTACCTTATCACCAATTGCAACTCTGGCGCGCGACCCGAGTGGTAAATACACATCTACGCGTGAGCCAAAGCGAATAAACCCATAGCGCTGCCCACGTGCCAACGTATTACCCGCCTTGGTATAGCAAAGAATACGCTTGGCGACCAAGCCCGCGACCTGCACTGCCGTCACAAGGTGGCCAGCAGACGTACGCAGCACCATGGCATTACGCTCGTTCTCGAGCGAGGCCTTATCAAGCGCTGCGTTAAAAAACTTACCTGCAAAATACTGTGTTTTAAGTACTTCACCATCAACTGGGCTGCGATTGCTGTGCACGTTAAACACGTTCATGAACACGCTGATCTTAAGCGCCTGGCGTTCACCGTAAGGGTCGAGGGTCTGTTCAACCACCACGATGCGGCCATCAGCGGGCGACAGAACAGCCAAAGGCTCGGTTGATCCCGAGCGAGCCGGATCGCGAAAGAACTGCAGTACAAAGGCTGCGATCACCCAGAAAAAGATCGACCAGCCAAGCGACCAAAAGCTGACAAGCACAGCGATCAGGATCGAGCCAGCTAAAAAGGGCCAACCCTCACGGGCGATTATGGGGTGCGGATAGTGTGGTGTATTCATCATGCCGAAAGGTTAACCCAAAAAAACACGCCCCGAAGGGCGTGATTCAAAAACTGACCGAAAAGAGTTTTAGTTCTTGCTCTTGTCGACCAGTTTGTTTGCTGCGATCCAAGGCATCATTGCGCGCAATTTGGCGCCAACAACTTCGATCTGTGATTCAGCATTGATACGACGACGCGAAATCAGTGCAGGAGCACCTGCGGCGTTTTCGAGAATGAAACGCTTAGCGTATTCGCCGGTCTGAATGTCTTTGAGTGCTTGACGCATGGCTTCACGTGTTGCATCGGTCACAATCTTAGGACCAGTCTCGTACTCACCGAACTCAGCGTTGTTAGAGATTGAGTAGTTCATGTTGGCGATACCGCCCTCATAAATCAAGTCAACAATCAATTTCAACTCGTGCAAGCACTCGAAGTAAGCCATTTCAGGGGCATAGCCGGCCTCAACCAAGGTATCAAAGCCTGCCTTGATGAGTTCAACGGTACCGCCGCACAAGACAGCCTGTTCGCCGAACAAGTCGGTTTCAGTTTCTTCGCGGAAGTTTGTCTCGATGACACCAGCGCGACCGCTACCGATTGCGCAAGCGTAAGACAGTGCGACATCGCGTGCCGAACCAGATTTGTCTTGATGCACAGCGACCAATGAAGGTACGCCGCCGCCTTGTGAGTAGGTACCACGCACAGTGTGACCTGGCGCTTTGGGCGCAATCATGACAACGTCGATATCGCCGCGCGGCACGACTTGACCATAATGCACGTTAAAACCGTGGGCAAACGCCAGCGCAGCGCCAGCCTTAATGTTGCCGTGAACGCTTTCACGATAGACTTGACCAATGTTCTCGTCAGGCAAGAGCATCATGACTAAGTCGGCAGCTTTTACGGCATCAGCCACTTCAGCAACTTTAAGGCCAGCGTTTGCAGCTTTTACCCATGAGGCGCCATCTTTACGCAAACCAACCACTACCTTGACACCCGACTCATGCAGGTTCAAAGCGTGGGCATGACCCTGCGAACCGTAACCAATAATGGCAACAGTCTTGCCTTTGATCAGGGACAAATCACAATCTTTATCGTAGTAAACCTTCATTCTGGGCTCCAGATTTTTTAAGTTGAATGCAAACAATCAGAAAAAGATCGGAAGAGCACACGTCTGAACTCCAGTCACGCCAATGTATCTCGTA
>CALCPT010000013.1 GCA_937897265.1 uncultured Alcaligenaceae bacterium | reverse complement strand
CTTTCCCTACACGACGCTCTTCCGATCTCGACTTTACCCGCCGCCTCGTGAAAGGCGTCGTTTTGGTATGACACGCCAAACCAGTAGTCATTGCACTGGGCGCCAGCAAACTGGCTAGGGCCCGGGTTGTTTGACAGGTAAGGGACTTTCGCGGCGAACAAGGCTGGGCCAACCGCTAAGGCCACATTCGAACCAATTGGGCCCGTAAAGAAATCGATTTTGTCGCGCTGAATATAACGTGTGACCAACTGCCGCGCCTGATCGGGATTACCGCCCATATCCGTCTGAATAAACTCAGCGGGCTGCCCGCCTAGCTTGTTACCAAGCTGCTTAATCGCAAGATTAAAACCATCACGCGCTTCGGCGCCAAGTGCCGCAAACGGGCCCGACAAATCATTTGCAATACCGACCTTGATCGGCGTTTGCGCAAGTGCAATTGCTGGCAAGAGCAAAGCCGCTGCAACTAGGTTTTTAAACAGATGCATGAGGGGCCTCCTGGGCACGAAAATCATTAGCTGCAAATAGTAGCAGGAGATAATTGTTTTGCCACGCCGGACTTTTACGTACAAAATGCTGTCTCAATCTTGGGGAACAACTGATGAAATACCGAAATCTGCTACTCCAGCTGGCGCGTCTGACTAGCATGCTCGTCCTTTGTGCCCAACTTCCGCTCTCCCAAGCACAAGATCGCGCCATTCGCCTCATTGTGCCTTTTCCACCCGGCGGCTCTACAGACATCACCGCGCGCCTGCTCGCCGAGCCAATGACCCGCATACTGGGCCAAACGGTCATCGTTGAAAATCGCGGTGGTGCCGGCGGATCAATCGGCATGACAGAGGTTGCCAAGGCCGCCCCTGATGGCACAATCTTTGGGGTCGCAACGGTGTCAACCCACGGCGTCAACCCAGCTGTCTATAAAAGCCTGCCATACGATCCAATCAAAAACTTTGCCCCAGTCACAGAACTGGTCCAGGCGCCGGGCGTCTTGGTTGTACACCCCAGTTTACCCGTCAATAATTTTGCTGAATTTCTAGCCTATCTGAAGGCCAACCCCGACAAATTAAGCTACGCCTCAACCGGCAATGGCACCATCAGCCAAATGTGGGCCGAGCTCTTTAAAACCACCACTGGTACAGCCATGGTGCATATCCCCTATAAGGGAGCGGGCCCCGCGCTGACGGGCATACTTGGCGGGCAAGTCATGGTCTACTTTGATCAGGTTGCCTCGGCCATGCCTCATATCCAATCAGGCAAATTGCGAGCATTGGCTGTCTCTTGGCCAACACGCCTTGAACCGCTACCAAACGTACCCACTTACGCAGAAGTTGGCTTCGCTTCAAACAATGACCCCTCTTGGTTTGGCTTGGTGGCACCTGCGGGCACCCCAGCGGCCACGATTACGCGCATGCGCGATGCGGCTGCCAAAGCGGTCAACGAACCTGCTGTGCGAGCGCGGCTTGCCGACTTAGGCTTGTTTCCTGCGGCTACCACTCCGGCTCAGTTTGGCGAAACCATTCGTAAAGAAATTGAAAAAATGCAGGGTTTGGCAAAACAAACCGGGATTTCAATCGAGTAAGAGCAGATGAGCCCTTCGCCAATCGATCGCGCCACGCTCGACCTGCAATACAACGCACGCGCGACCGTTCCCGATATCGCGCCGATGTTGCATGACTATGCGTCAATCAGCGCGCAGGCCAGAAACACTCTACCCTGTGCGCTGAACGTCGCGTATGGGACGCACCCAGACGAAACCCTCGATATTTTTCCCGCTCGGGGCGAGCGCCCCGGCCCTGTACTCATTTATCTACACGGCGGCTACTGGCGGTTGCTCTCAAAAGACGACTCAAGTTTTATGGCGCCCACCCTGACTCAGGCTGGGATCACCGTGGTTGCGGTCAATTACTCGCTGGCCCCTGCGGTCACGCTCGACCGCATCGTAGATCAAACTCGTCGCGCGGTGGCTTGGGTTCACCGCCACATTGCACAACACCACGGTGATGGACGGCGTTTGATTATTGCCGGCAGTTCGGCAGGCGGACATCTTGCGGGGATGGTGCTTGCGAGCGGGTGGCAGCAGAGCTACGGGATGGATGCCGCTGCAATCGCGGGTGCAGTCTTGCTAAGTGGCCTGTACGACCTCACCCCGTTGGTTGAAACGCATATCAATGAGTGGATGCGTCTGAGTCTTGAGGATGCGCGGCGTAATAGCCCGCTCTTTGCGTTGCCTAAAGACCACGGCGCGCCCATCTTGATCAGCTACGGCTCAAATGAAACTGCTGAGTTCAAACGGCAGTCGCAAGACTATTTAGCCGCCTGGCGAGCCCAAGGCTTTCAGGGCGAGTATGTTGACATGCCAAACACTAATCACTTTGATTTAGTCTTGCATTTGAACCGACTTGACAGCCCACTCGTTCAAAAGCTACTCAAGCTGCTGACCCTGCCCCGCTGAAGTTGCTCGTTTGGGCAGTCTAACTTCAAAAAAAAGCGATAATCACGCATCTTTCACCTTTTTAGCTTCGATCCGCCATGGCCGTTAATCTGCATATTCCGTCTGACGACGCTGTTTACCCTGTTGCCGGTATTGAAATCGGCGTCACTGAAGCCGGCATTCGCAAAGCCGATCGCCGCGACCTGACCGTCTTTCGCCTGAGCGAAGGTACTAGCGTCGGTGGCGTATTCACCCGCAATCGGTTCTGTGCAGCGCCAGTATTGGTGTGTCAAGCGCACCTTACCGGCTCGCACAACATTCGTGCGTTAGTGATCAACACGGGCAACGCCAATGCAGGCACCGGCGAACCTGGCCTGAAAGCAGCTAATGACACCTGTGACGCGCTTGCTGGCTTATTAGGCCTGACCAGCGCTCAAATCTTGCCGTTTTCAACTGGTGTCATCCTCGAGCCGTTACCGGTTGACCGGATCAAAGCCGGGTTGCCTGGTGCGATTAAAAATTTAGCGGCGGGCAATTGGGTGTCTGCAGCGCACGGCATCATGACCACCGACACCTTGCCAAAAATTCATTCGCAACGCGTCAAAATTGGCGACAAAACCATCACGATCACCGGTATTAGCAAAGGCGCAGGCATGATCCGGCCCAACATGGCCACCATGCTGAGCTATTTGGCCACCGACGCGGGCATTTCACAGCCGCTCATGACTCAACTGGCGCGCGATCTGGCTGATGTCTCGTTTAACCGCATCACGGTAGACGGGGATACTTCAACTAACGATTCATTTATTGTCATGGCAACCGGCAAAAGCGGGCTGCTCGTTGACAGCGTAGCGCATCCCCACTATGCCGCTCTCAAGGCTGCACTAGCCGTCGCGGCGATCGATTTGGCACAAAAAATCGTTCGCGACGCTGAGGGCGCCACCAAGTTCATGACCATTCAAGTCGAACAGGCAAAAACAGTCGATGAGGCCTTGCTCGTGGCCTATGCCGTGGCACATTCACCGTTGGTTAAAACAGCCTTCTTTGCCAGCGATCCAAATTTAGGGCGCATTTTGGCCGCAATTGGCTATGCTGGCATCCTTGATTTAGATGTGCGTGGTGTCAAGCTCTGGCTAGGCGATGTCTTAGTCGCCGACAAAGGCGAGCGTTACCCCGACTACCAAGAAGCCGATGGCCAGCGTGTCATGAAAGAGCCTGAAATCTTGGTTCGTATTGCACTCGGCCGTGGCACCGTCGCACAAACCGTTTACACCTGCGACTTTTCTCACGAATACGTCAGCATCAACGCAGATTACAGATCCTAATGAGCAACGCTAATTTATCAAACGGGCCGGACTCGGCCGAATTACTGGCGCGCGCCTTGCGCGTGTTGGCTCAACTTGAAGCCTGGTTGCCACCAACGCCGCCACCCACCGACTGGAACGCACTAGCCTTTCGCTGGCGCAAGCGCGGCGCCTCGCATGGCTGGCTGGATGCCATCGCCCACGTATCGCTGATCAATACCAGTGACCTGCAGCACATTGAAAGACAACGCGATATCATCGATCGCAATACGCGTCACTTTATCGAAGGCAAGCCGGCCAATAACGTACTGATGACGGGTGCACGCGGTACCGGCAAAAGCTCGCTGGTCAAGGCGATGCTGGCCAGCTACGGTGCAAAGGGCTTGCGTCTCATCGAAGTCGACAAAAGTGATCTCGGCGATTTAGCTGACATTGTCGACCTGGTTGCCGAGCGGCCTGAAAAATTTATTGTTTTCTGCGATGACTTATCGTTTGAAGAGGGCGAGTCAGGCTACAAGGCGCTCAAATCCGTACTCGATGGCTCGGCTGCCTCGGCTGGTAACAATGTACTGATTTATGCCACCTCAAACCGCCGTCACCTCATGCCCGAGTACATGAGCGAAAACTTGCAAGCGCAGCATCAAGCCGACGGTGAAGTGCATCCCGGCGAAACCGTCGAAGAAAAGATTTCGCTGTCTGAGCGTTTTGGCCTCTGGCTATCGTTCTACCCCTTCAAGCAAGACGATTATCTGGATATCGTCTCGCACTGGTTACGCACCTTAGGCTGCTCCGAGGCCAGCATCGCTGAAGCACGTACCGAAGCCCTGCAGTGGGCACTTGAACGTGGCTCACGCTCTGGGCGAGTCGCCTGGCATTTTGCGCGCGACTGGTCTGCGCGCTATGCCTGACAAGATCATTGATGTCGCCGTTGGGGTGCTGCTGCGCCCCGATGGCACGGTATTGTTAGGTAACCGCCCCGCAGACAAGCCTTGGCCTGGCTGGTGGGAGCTTCCGGGCGGCAAACTCGAGCCTAGCGAAACCGTCTTGCAGGCACTTGCACGCGAGCTTCGCGAAGAACTTGGCATTGAGGTAACCGCCTCAACACCTTGGGTTACCTACGTACACGAGTACCCCACCACAACCGTGCGGCTCGCCTTTTGTCGGGTCACGGGCTGGACTGGTGAGCCCAAAGGCCTAGAGGGGCAAGAGTTGCGCTGGGTCGATTTACGCCACGCACACGAGCAACCGCAATTACTCCCTGCCACCTACCCACCGCTGCGCTGGCTGCAGTTACCAGAGGTCTACGCGATTTCTTCTGTTGGGGCGCCTGAGCATCTGCCAGATTTTTTACAGCGATTAGACAAAAATCTAGCGGCAGGTTTGCGTTTATTGCAATGGCGCGAACCCAACTGGCCCGGCGGCGCCGCGGCGCCCTCGCTAGAGCAAGCACTGGTCACTGTGCTCGCTCGCTGCCGCGCGGCTGGGGCTCGCGTACTAGTCAACAGCATCCATCCAGCCTCTTGGTGGAAGCAAGCCGATGGCGTGCATCTGCGCTCGACTGACGCGACCAACCTATCAATGCGCCCCGCTCTGGCTGAAGGCTCGCTGGTGGGGGTTTCAACCCACAACCTAGCCGAGCTCACTCAAGCACGTAAGTTGGATGCCGATTTTGCGGTGCTAGGCCCTGTGTTACCCACGCCCTCTCACCCTGGCGTGCTGGGCATGGGCTGGGAGGGCTTTGCTGAACTCAACGCGCAGGCAGGGCT
>CALCPT010000012.1 GCA_937897265.1 uncultured Alcaligenaceae bacterium | reverse complement strand
GCTCATCACAGGTCGTAAAAACGCACGTGCGCCGGATGAGCGCCAGCCGTCTTTAATCGATAGCTGATACGCGCCCACACCATAATCAGTTTGAGCGTTAAAGTCTTTGTTAGCGGGCAAACCAAATTGCTGTGCAGCGTCAAGCCATGCATCACAATATGGATGATCGTTACGCAGGTCAGACACACCTAGTTCGCCCGAAGCGCCGTGAAAAGGCGTTTCTCCACCAGCGTAATTTTCAGAGCGCTTGAAATACGGCAACACGTTGTCGTAATTCCATCCGGTCGCACCGAGCTTAGCCCAGTCGTTATAGTCGTCGTGCTGCCCACGAATATAGATCAAACCGTTAATCGATGACGAACCACCCAACACTCGCCCGCGCGGCCATACAACGTTACGACCTCCAGACCCTTCGCTAGGTTCAGTGTCAAAGTGTCTTGAAAACTTTGGGTTCATCATGGTTTTAAAGTAACCAATCGGCAAATGAATCCAGAAGTTTTTATCCGGTCCACCAGCCTCAAGCAGCAGTACCGAATGTCCTGCTTGGATTAATCGATTGGTCACTAGGCAACCGGCCGAGCCAGCGCCAACCACGATGTAGTCAAAGTTCATTTCTTTTCTCCGCGGCAGTTTGCCGCTCACAACGCTAACAATCTTCAGCTTTTACTTTACAACAATCACGCTCTACGCCTTGATTGTCTCTAAATAGAGCTTCGCATCAAAATAAGTTGAAGCGGGTACAGCATTTTGAATACCGCCTGCCTTGATAAAGAAATCGGTCACCTGTTGCAACCACTTTGTGACCGTGCCGTCGGCATAGAGTTTGTTCCACTCTGCCGAAGAAAAATATTTTGATGCCTTGAATTGTTCTTGAAAATCAGCAAGCGGCACATTCTTGTATTTTGCTTCTTGCAAAGCTTGCACAGCCGTCGGGTCGTTGATTAAGGCATCGTTGGCCTGTGACCAACCACGAATGACGCGCTGACAAATATCTTTATTTTTTGCATAGTAATCGTTACGTGCAGCCCAACCGCCAACAATTGCTGCCTGAGGATAATAGGCTGAGGCATCCACCAGCTTTTTTGCACCGGGTACTTTGCTGCGAACCGTGATGTCAAAAGGTACCCAAAGCGCAACAGCCGGCACCGCACCTGAGATAAATGAGGTCACAGCCTCGGCCATGCGCTGATTGACGATCTCAACCGACGAAGCATCAAGACCATTTGCACGCAAGGCATTATCTAAAAACACATGCGCGGTCGTGCCCGTTGTTGTCGAGATTTTTTTGCCTCTTAAATCGGCAAAGCTCTTCATCCCCATGTCCTCGCGCACCCATAACTGCGCGGTGGCGAATTCAACATTGTTAATCAAAAATACTTTGCCTTGACCACGTGCCGGAAAGTTTGAAACAACAGCACCAGTCGAGAGCATATCCAGACTACCGCCCACCATTGCCTGAAATAACTCAAGCCCAGTCGTAAACTCAACGAACTCCATCTCAAGGCCATTTTTAACAAAGCTGCCGATGCGATCGCCTGTCCAGATCTGCCCATCGACCGCGGGGGTGTGCAGATAGCCAACTTTGACCTTACTGCGAGCTTGCCCAAGTGCTGGGAAGCCGATACTCGACAGCCCCAAGAGGGCAGCGCTTGTTTGAATCAGTTTTCTGCGATTGTTATTCATGTTGAATCTCGCTCAGACGATAGGTTAGATAAATTAAGACCGTACTGCTCGGCCACTGACGAACTGCTTTTGTTGAACTGCGTACTCTTGCATCACCAACGCATGGATATGTGCGCGCAGATCAGAAAAAACTTGAGTGCTGTGAATACTTTCATTTCGTGGATACTCAAAGGGTACCGATATGATTTCTTTAATACGACTTGGCCTGGCTGTGACCACAATGATCTTAGAGGACAAATAAATCGCCTCATCCACTGAATGGGTGATCAACATGACAGTCTTGCGCTCAGCACTCAGCGCGGTCAACAATAAATCTTGCATCGCTGAACGAGACTGCGCATCTAACGCGCCAAATGGCTCATCCATTAACAAAAATTGTGGTTTCACAGCATAAGCCCGAGCAATCGCTAAGCGCTGACGCATACCACCCGAGAGCGTTTTAGGATAAGCATTGGCAAAGTCACTCAACCCCATCAACTGCATATAGCGTTGACAAATATCCTCGCGCTCTTTTGCATCGACCCGATTCGCGTTTAAGGTCAACCCGAAGCCTATGTTCTCTTTGACTGTTAACCACGGAAATACGCCGTATTCTTGAAAGATCACGCCACGCTCGGGGCCAGGCCCCTCAATCGGCTTATCATCAAGCAAAACCGTGCCAGTTGTCGGTTGCACAAAGCCAGCTACGATATTCATCATCGTCGTTTTACCGCAGCCTGACGGCCCGATGATCGACACAAACTCGCGATCGGCTACGTCAAAGCTCACGCTCTCAACGACCTTAAGTTGGTCAAACGATACCGATACGTCTTTAAAGGCAATACGTGTGGTCATTCGATTCGATCCTGCCAGGCCACCAAACGTCTGCTTAAACGGCGCAACAAGACATCCATGGTGAGTGCAATAAAGCCAATGCAAATGATGCCAACGTAAATGATGTCAAGTTGAAAAAAAGACGAGGCATTTTGAATCATGGCGCCCAAACCTTGTTGCGCTGCAATCAGTTCAGAGGCGACCAAGGTGGCCCACGCCACGCCCAACGCCACCCGTAAGGCTGTCAAAATATGAGGAATGGTCAGTGGAAAAATAACTTTTCTGAAAATCTCGGCATCCGTCGCACCCAACGTACGCGACACTTTGACAAAAATCGGACTGATCTGCGCGACCCCTTCGTACATCACGATCACGCCAGCAAAAAAAGTGGCGTAAAACAAAATTGCAACTTTAGCGACCTCACCTATTCCAAAATAAACGATCACTAAAGGGATCAACGCAATCGGAGGCAAGGCGCGAAAAAAATTGATCAACGGATCGATGAAGCGCCTGACATCTTTGTACCAACCCAACATGACCCCCACCGGAACGGCCGCCGCAATCCCGAGCGAAACGCCGATCGCCACCCGCTGAGTCGACATCGCGATATCCCGCAAAAGCCTACCGTTCAGCAATAAGTCTTGAAATTGGGCCGCGACGGCGTGCGGTGTAGGCACTAAGGCAGGATTAATCAAACCCGAATACGCGATTGCGTACCAAAGCATGACCAACAACCCCCAAGGAGCCAAAATCAAGGTGATATTGCGCAAGCAGCAGTCTCCGAAGATTGACGCGATGACTCAAGGGTTAAACAGACGACGTCGCGCTTTTTTAATTTGTGGGAAAACTTTCATTTCACAACACAATTTGAATAAATAGTACTATAAATAGAACCTTTAGAACAATTGTTTTGCTTGCACAACTAGCCGCTTGAAGCGTCTGCCCAACTGCACCGCGACTGCACTGATAGAGCCATGCTTTCTAGTTTTAAAAATAGCCCGATTCCCCGCTACGCACAGCTCGCCGATCACTTTCGGCAACGTATCGTGCGCGGACTTTGGCCACTCGGCCATAAACTGCCGTCACTCGAGGCTTTAATGCTTGAGTTTGAGGTCGCTCGAGTCACAGTACGGCAAGCGATCGACTTGCTAGCGCGCGATGGTTTACTTTCCGCTCAACGCGGCCGTGGCACGTTTGTGACGGGCAATCCAGCAAAAGACCGCTGGCTACGCCTAGAGACGACTCTAAAAGACTTAGCAGATGTCTATCGTGATGACACGCCGAAGCTCACACTCATTGAAGAGTCATCTGTGATGCCCACTCTGCAAGATCGTGATGGCACACCGGCGCAGCGCTATCATTTTTTGCGTCGCGTGCATTCACGCCAAGACGAGACCTATTGCGTGATCTCTATTTATCTTGATGAGCGCGTTTTTAAAATGGCGCCAAAACGGTTTCGAACAGAAACCGTTATCCCTGTGTTGCTTGAATTACCGAAAATTAAGATTACACAAGCCAGACAAACCATGACAATATCAACTGCAGATATTGAGCTTGCCGAACAACTTGATGTGCCGACGAACTCGCCCATTGCTAACATTCGACGCGTATGTTGCGATGCAACGGGCACCGTGATTTATTTAGGCGAAGCCTCGTATCGAGGCGACTACGTTCATCTTGAAATGGATTTAAAGCCATGATTAATATTAAAGACATACAGGCCTTCGTCTACCGCGCGCCCATTGAAACACCCGTGCAAACATCCTTTGGTCTCATGCGTGACCGCCCTGCTGTGTTTGTGCGTGTGCAAGATACTGATGGCGCGGTCGGCTGGGGCGAGGTCTGGTGTAATTTTCCGTCATGCGGGGCCGAACATCGCGCGCGACTCATTGACACGCTCATTGCACCCCTAGTAATGCAGCGTACGTTCTCGGCACCAGCAGAGGCCTTTGATTGGCTGTCCGCGCAAACCTCAGTCTTGGCTATTCAGACGGGTGAATATGGCCCAATCGCGCAATGTATTGCTGGCATTGATATTGCACTTTGGGATCTATGCGCACGTAAAGCCCAATTGCCGCTATGGCGCTACATGGGCGGCGAGCGCAGCACCGTAAAAGTTTACGCCAGCGGCCTGAACCCCACCGACCCTGAAAAACTTGCTGCACAGCGCATGGCCGACGGCTATCAAGCTTTCAAATTAAAAATCGGCTTTGGCCAAGACCGAGATCTGAATAACCTGAAAGCCATGCGAGACGTAATCGGCTCACGCCCGTTGATGGTCGACGCCAATCAAGGATGGGATCTTGCCACTGCCTCAAAGATGATCGGCAAACTCTCTGAATTTAATGTCGCCTGGCTTGAAGAGCCCTTACGCGCCGATCGCCCCTGGTCTGAATGGCAAGAGCTGGCTAAGCATGGCAGCACTCCGCTTGCGGCAGGCGAAAACGTCACGAAACTCGAGGGCTTTGCCACTGCGATCCGATCTGGCGTGCTTGCAGTCGTGCAGCCGGATGTTGCCAAGTGGGGAGGCCTAAGTGCCGGGCTACCTATTGCGAAAAGCATTTTGAAGGCTAGCTTGCGTTTTTGTCCACACTATTTGGGCGCGGGTATTGGTTTGCTGGCATCGGCCCATCTGCTCGCCGCGTCTAACGGCAACGATATCCTTGAGGTCGATGCCAATACCAACCCCCTGCGTTCGCTCACCTGCTTGCCGCTTAGTGACCTTAAGAATGGCGAAATGGTCTTATCCGACGAGCCCGGTCTGGGCGCCCTGCCCGACACGCGTACGCTGCGTGAGTTTTTAGTCGATCACCACTAAGTTTAAACACCTTCAAAGGTCAAACAATGTCTTCAGTTAAAGTTTGCAGCCCACTAAAGTGTTTTGTGACATTCGCTCTATTCATCATGACTCTGGGTTTGGCGCAAAATACCTCTGCGCAACAGTATCCTCAAAAGTCTATTCGAGTGATCGTTCCGTGGCCCGCTGGTGGCTTTGTCGATGT
>CALCPT010000011.1 GCA_937897265.1 uncultured Alcaligenaceae bacterium | reverse complement strand
TTATTGTTATTTTGGCAAAAAAAAGAAAGCAATTGCTCTGATGTCTTGTCTAACATAGAGTCATGGCACACACATCACTGATTGCTCCAATTAGCCCTCGCCCCAAGGCGTTGCGCTACCCTCATCCGGTCAAGTCAAGGCTCGATCAACTGCTGCCAGGGTGCTCAACTGCACTCGTACATGCATGCCGCGAGGCCCCTGATTTAGTACCCTACCGTGTTCGGCAAGCATTAAACCGTACCTTGACGCCAGCGCTCGTTCCAGGGGTTGTTGCCGGTTTGTTAAATCTCCCTCGGGCCGAGCAAACCTATTCGCGCCATGTCTTGCACGCTGACCCGCAAGGGCGCTTTACCGTTGTAGCGTTGGTTTGGGCGTCGGGCCAATTTAGCCCGGTACACGCCCATTACACGTGGTGCGCTTACCGCGTGTTGAGCGGCGTGTTAACCGAAACTCATTACGCGTGGGATGCGGCCGCTGGACACGCTTATCCCTTTAACAGCATCGCCCGAATCGCTGGGCAAAGCGTTTGCGGTCATGCTGGGCTAGAGCTGATTCATCGCTTGGGTAACGCCGCGCATGAAGACCCAGCGCCTGCAGTATCGCTGCATGTCTACGGCATCGATTCTGAACGTGTTAGTACACACGTCAATCGCGTGCTGACCTCAGTGCAACGAGTGGCCTAAAGCAAAAATATCGTTGCCAAGCCCAGAAAGATAAAGAAACCGAGCGAATCTGTTGCAAAGGTTAGCAATACCGAGGAGCCCATCGCGGGATCCTTACCAAAGCGTGTGCGCACCACCGGTACTAGCACGCCAATCGTAGCGCCAATCAGCATGTTGCAAATCATGGCAGCCATCATGACCAGCGCAATCGGGATTGAGCCTGAAATACCCCAGGCAAATATGGCTGCCACTGCGCTGCCGACTAGGCCGACCAAGAACGTGACTAGCATTTCACGTTTGACCAACTGCCACACATTCTTGTCTGTAATGCGGCCGACGGCAAGTGCACGAATAATCAACGTCATCGTTTGATTGCCTGAATTGCCACCAATACCGGCCACAATCGACATTAAAAACGCGAGCATTACGATCGTACTGACGGTATCTTCAAAGCGTGAGGCGACAAACGAGGCAATGGCAGCCGTACACAAGTTGAGTAACAGCCAAGGCGCACGGTTACGTAAGGCCATCGTGACGGGCGCGAAGATATCTTCTTCTTGCATACCAGCGCGAGACAAGGCTTGTTCATCTGAGTCTTCGCGGATCACATCCACGACCTCTGCGATGGTGACGCGTCCGACTAAACGCCCCAGGTCGTCAACGACGGGTGCAGACACCAGATCGTAGCGTTCGAACGCTCCCGCGGCTTCAGAGTCAGAGTCGAGCGGGCTGAGCGAAAGGTAGTCTGGACTCATCACCGAAGACACATCGACTTCTGGCTCGTTGACCAACAAAGCAGATAAGGTCAAGGTGCCAAGGAGTTTGTCTTGCCGATCAACGACAAAAATTTGATCGGTATGATCGGGCAGTTCTGGTAGACGTCTGAGGTAGCGCAGAACGACTTCGAGCGACACGTCTTCGCGAACGCGCACCATCTCAAAATCCATGATGCTGCCAACGCTGTCGTCGGGGTAGCCCATCGCTTCAATCAGGCGGGCGCGCTCTTCAATGGTGAGGCCCTTTTGCACTTCGGCTACGACATCAGGTGGAAGATCAGGCGCGAGGTCTGCCAATTCATCGGCATCCATGTTGCCGGTGGCCGCAACGAGATCTTGCCGATCCATTGCCTCGATCAGCGATTCACGAACCCAGTCTGCGACTTCAAGCAAAACGTCTGCATCATGCTCTGAGCCAACTAGGCGCCAGATCAAGAGGCGATCATCGCTTGGTAACGACTCGAGAATAAAGGCAATGTCTGCAGGATGCAGACCGTTGACCAACGCCGAGAGTTCGGCCTCGTGCTGTCGATGTAACAAGCCCTCGACTAACTCAGAACGCGAGTCGTCTTGCTCTTGTCGGTGAACCAGGTTTTCGACCAGCTCGTGACGATGCAACACCTCTTGCACCGTCGCGAGTGCGAGCTGTGCGTCTTCGGGGTCAAGGCGACCGACCGGTGCTGTGGCGTCAGGTGTAGTCATGGGTCATGAGTCGTTGCCGGGCAAACGTACTGTTCAAACTAACGTGCAAGGCTAGAACTGCTAGGGGCGATCAAGCAACAAGCTTGACGAGCGCGTAACCACCCGACCCCAGTAGTATAAACAAGATCACGCCTAAGACCACGACCCGTGGGCCAGCTTTGCGTATTTGCGCAAAGCGTGTCTCGATACCGAGGGCTGTCATCGCCATGGTCAGCATAAAGATGTCGAGAGTGCGCAACGCTTGAAGCATTGGTGCAGGGATGATGTGCGCAGAGTTGATCAAGGCCAACACCACGAACCCAATCGCAAACCAAGGGATTGGAAGCTTGGGCTTGGCACCTGTTGGGTCGGCTGCGTTTGTGCTCGAGCGCTGAAGCCAAAAGCCAAGAACTAGCAGCACCGGTACCAGTAAAGCGACGCGCGTCATTTTGACGATGGTGGCAACCTCAGTGGTGGCGGCATCAATGTTGCTTGCCGATGCAACGACTTGAGCCACTTCATGAACGGTGCCGCCCAAAAAAATCCCGAAGCTACGCGGGTCAAGATTGATCCAGCCGAACTGAAATAGCAGAGGATATAAAAACATGGAAATCGTGCCAAACAAGACCACCGTGGCAACGGCAACGGCACTTTTATGTGGCTCAGCTTTAAGTGTGGATTCGAAAGCGAGTACCGCGGCAGCCCCACAAATAGCACTTCCTGCGGCCGTGAGCATGGCGGTGTCACGATCAAGTTTAAGCAGTCGGGTACCCACAAGCGTACCTAGGATGAGCACGCTTAAAACGATTGCGGTCGACACAATAATGCCTGGTAAGCCGACTTCGATGATTTGCTGGACGCTAATGTTTAATCCATAAAACGCGACGGCAACTCTCAGTACGCGCCGCGCCGTAAAGTGCACACCGACACCCCATTCGGCGGGCATGGTGCCGCGCAAAAAATTGCCGTATAGCATTCCACAGACAATACCGACCACCAAAGGGCTAAAGCCCATAGCCTTGATTGCAGGGGTGGTGGCTAATTGGACGACGGCGGCTGCTAGCAAGCCGACAAACAGAACACCATTGATTTTGTCGCGCCATGGCGACGTACTGACCAGAATAGGCTGAGACATGCGATGAGCTTGCTGTAAAAGGTGACCAAAGGGCTGCGAATCAGGCGTGTCGAGATACTACCCTGAAATACGTGAGTCAGTGCGTGCGCCTTGGCATTTGGCTGGCCTCCCGCTTGCCGGCGCCTAAGCTTTTTGTTCAATTCCGTTAAAGTCTTAACATGAGCGCTAAGAAATGAACACGCAAAATGCCCGAGCGGCGCAGCGAGCACAACTAATCCGATTGTTAGACCTCCCTCACGCCTGGGCGGGTCAAGAGTCGTACACCCTGCTGGATTTGGATGATAGTGATGGACGGCGCTTTGTGACGCTTTGGCGTCAATGGCGCAGTGACCCTAACCGATGTGCGAGGCTGCATGTTGTATTGGTCGTGCAGGCTCTTAGTCTGGCGAGTACCCTGCGTGGTCGTTTGCTCAGTGAGTTGCCCGAGCAAGATCATGTGCTGGTCGAACAATTGGTTAAACAATGGCCCTTAAATCTACCAGGTGTGCATCGACTTGAATTCGAGGCACTAGGCGTGACCTTAACGCTGGCGGTGGGCTCCGCACACGTGATGCTCTCGCGCTTGACGCTTGCTGCCGATGCAGTGCTTTTGTCTGAGGCGCAGTTAGTCGAACCAGCGCCTAGCCAAGTGGCAGGGGCAGTTGGGCTAGGGAACTTAGTCAAAACCAATGCCGTGTTGTTGGCTGTCGCGGCTAGAGCGGCCTGGCCCGCATGGTTTGAAACAAGTCTGGCTTTGCACGAGCAAGCCGTTTATCGGCTTGAAGCAGGACTCCAACCCGCTGGGCCCACGTCATCTGACCCTTTATTGTTGCGCGCGCGAGTTGCGCCGCGGGCGCTTGCCTGCGCGGGCAGCTACGTGTCAGGTGATTCGCCAGCGGCGTTGCGCCATCTGGTTGTGGTGGGGGGCGGGCTCGCAGGTTTGCATGTGGCGCAAGCCATAGCCCTGCGGGGCTGGCGTGTCACGGTGCTCGAGCCTAGTTTCGATCGAGCTCGGCTGCACGTTGGGCACCTTGCTGCGGCTTTGACGCCGGTGGTATCGCGTCAAGACGATCAGTATGCTCGCCTGTCGCGCGCTGGGTCTTTGCGTGCTCAGGTGCGTTGGGCGCAGATGCCCGAGGCCATTGCGACGCCTTGCGGTGCGCTTCAATTGCAGCGGGTCAGCGGGCGAATTGTCGATTTGAAGAGCCTCGCTGAGGGGTTGGGGTTCTCAGAGCAATTTATGCGTTTTGTGGACGCTGCACAGGCTAGTGAGTTAGCAGGCTTGCCTCTTGCTCGTGGTGGCTTGTACTTTCCAACGGCGCTTAGGGTACAGCCTCGGGCTTTACTGGCTAAGCTCGCATTAACAGAGGGCATCACTTGCTTGAGTGCGCAGGTGGCCCGTGTCGAGCGTGTCGAACGCGGCCTTGGGGAGTGGCGCTTGTTTGACCCGACAGGCCGGGTGTTGCTCGAGGCGCCACAAGTGGTGTTAGCTGCGGGTCTCGCGACTCAACATCTTCTGGAGGCCAGTGGGTTGCTCACGACGAGTTCGCGTTTAACGTCGATGTATGGGCTAAGGGGCGAGCTGACCTATGTGGATCAGGATTGCCTCGCGGGCGGGCCCCGTTGCATTGTGTCAGGGGACGGCTATGTGTTGCCTGCGGTGCAGGGGCAATGCGTGGTGGGTGGAAGCTACCTGAATGAGGTCGGCTCAGATGAGGCCGTGGCGGTAGCAAGACAAGAGAATCTTGAGCGCGGCGCCCAATTGTTGAATATCACTTTGCCCCCAAGCGCTCGTGCGCCGTCCTTGCTAACAGGTTGGGGCGGGCAGCGTGCCGTTATACCTGACCGGTTTCCAGTCGTCGGACCCGTCTCGGGCTCTGCTGGGCTCTGGGTAGCTGCGGGCTATGCGTCACGCGGGCTCACCTGGGCTAGCTTGGTAGGCGATTTGATTGCCGCGCGCCTCACAAACGAGCCTTTACCCTTAGAAAACGATATAATTGCAAAGATTAGTAAAAATTAGCAGTTTTTTGATGAATAAAGAGCAATTTTAATGATTCATCGGCGCTGCAAGCAGATGACGTGTACGTATTTCTAATACCCTCCGGTGGCTTCCAAATAGAATTTAACCCGTATTTATACGGTTTGAGTTTATTAAAGTGCCTAAATCCGTCAGAATAGCGCCTTTGGTCGCTTAAACCTTTGCGCTAAACATGTACCTAGACACCCTAAAGTTGATTGAGACGCTGCCCACCAAGGCAAGCTTCGACGTGGGTGGGGGATTTAGGTTCGCGGTTGAGCCTCACGCGCCGGGTGTCTATAGAATTCGTTGTGGCAGCCCCGAGGCGCTCGCCGCAGATATTTTGCCAGGTGGCCGTGGACGCGCGCACGCCGAGGTGCTGTTAGCACGCCCTGAGGCGATTGGTGAGTCTGTACTCGAGCCTTTAACCGAGGGGGTCAAGGGCTGGCACCTGACTCAAGGTGATTCGACCCTTGAGCTGCAGTCCAACCCCTTTCAATTAATCTTAAAACGCCACGGTAAATCCTTGTTGGTGTTGTCTGCTGCCGGTATACAGGGCGCTGAAAACTTTTGGACGCTCGGCTTTGAGCTGCAACCAAACGAAAAAATCTTTGGTTTGGGCGAGACGCATGGTGATCTCGATCGCCGTGGCGAAACAATCTTGTCGGATGACCCTGAGCACCGTGCCTTGCCTTTGGCCTGGAGCCCAACCGGGTGGGGCGTGTATGTCAATTCGCTAGGCCGCGTTGAGCACGATCTTGGTAGCGAAAACGCCGACGAGTACGCAATTGCACTTGAAGACACCGTATTAGATGTTTTCCTGTTTGCTGGCGAGCCCGCTGAAATCCTGAACCAATATACTCAACTCACTGGGCGCGCTGGGCAACCGGCGCTGTGGTCCATGGGGGTTTGGGTTGAGCAGCCGCAGGGCCAAAGTGCCACACAAACTGCCGAAATGATCGCTGATTTTCGTGCGCAGCACGTGGCAGTTGATGGTGTGTTGATGCTGCCCCCCGCTGCTTGGACATACCAAGACTCTAAACTATTGCCCGATTGGGATAGCGAGCGTTTTCCTGACCCCAAGCAAATGATGGGTGTCTTTAGCAAACACGCTGTGCATCTTTGCTTGCATACGATCCCGGCTACGCTTGCCGGTACGAATAACTTTGCAGAGCTCGAAGATCGTGGTTGGTTGCTGGCCAATGAGCGAGGTGATGCTCACATATTTGAAGGTGTTGTTGCAACGGGTGGCAAGCCCTTCGGCTTGTTAGATCTTACCCACCGTGACGTCTTGAACATGTGGTCCGAGCGTCATCGTCATCTGGCCGAAGACGGTGTGGGTGCAACAGCCTGTGATGTGCAATTTGATATCCCAGACTCGGTCGTTGCGCGTGGTGGTGAGACGGGTGCGGTATTGCGTTCGATTTATCCTGCCCTAGCGCGCCGCGCATTGTTTGAGGCGGCTGCCGGTCATCGAGTGCCTCCTGAAGGGGTTGTTTTTAGTTCAGATTTATTTGCCGGGGCACAACGACTGTTGTGGCAAAGCGCTCCTCGCGTGCCAAATACCTGGGCCGGACTGCAGCACACTCTGCGCACCGCGTTATCCATTGGCGCAAGTGGCGTGCCTGTGCAAATGCACGCCTTAGGTAATGCCCAGTCGCCTACCGATGAGATGACGCCAGAGTTGTACTTGCGTTGGCTTGCAATGGCTGTGTTTTCGGCAAACTTTGCGTTTCAGTCGAAACCGCAACTCATTCCTACAAATTTTGACGAAGCCACTCGTGCGCACATTCAGACGTGGTTACAGTGGCGCTACCGTTTAATACCGTACGTCTTAGGTGCAATTGAAGATGCTGCGCGTACGGGCTTACCTGTGCAGCGTTCGATGGCGTTGTCGTTTCCGGCGGACGCTGAGGCGCAGCGCTGGGATACTCAATATATGTTGGGACCAGCCGTGTTGGTTGCCCCAGCGATGCAGTCTGGCACCGAACTTCAAGTCTACCTTCCAAAAGGCGAAGCTTGGTGGGATTTAAATACCGGTTGGCGCTACGAGGGCGGCTCGGTCTGGACAATCTCCTGTGGCTTAGGCACGATTCCGGCCTTTGGTCGCGAAGGTCATATGTTGTGCTTAGGCCCTACGGCTAAACACACTGGCGAATTTAACTCTGCACGCATTCTTGACGAGGTCTGGATGTTCGGGATGCCCGTGCATAATCCAGTTGTCATGCGCAATAAGATTCGTGTGATGCAAATGCAGGGTTCAAGCTACATTAAAGGGCTTGAAGGTTTGCGGATTTCTCCAAGCGAAGGGCTTGAAGTTAAGCGCCGCGGTGCTGAAGTGCGTATTTCACGCGCGCGCTAAATGCCCCTCGAGGGCACTGACTAAGCCTAATACAAAATGCTCAGGTCGCTAGCCGAGGGTTTTCGCCTCGGCAGCACCTTAGGTAATCGGCGTCACGCCAGCTCTCTCAATTCGCGCCTCAATATCTTGCCGACATTTGATTTAGGCAAGTCTGTTTTGAAGACAATCTGTTTAGGGCGCTTGTAATTGGTCAATTGCTCTTTGCAGTAGGCCTGAATCTGTTGTTCGGTCAGGGCCGGGTCCTTCTTCACTACAAATAGTTTGACGGCTTCGCCGGTTTGCTCATCAGAGACACCAATTGCGGCGCACTCTAATACGCCTGGCAAGCGCGCGATCACCTCTTCAAGTTCATTCGGAAACACTTTGAAGCCCGAGATGATGATCATGTCTTTTTTGCGATCGATGATCTTGACGTAGCCGTCCGAATCCATAAACCCGATATCGCCACTTTTAAAAAAACCGTTAGGGGTCATCACCGCTGCAGTGTCTTGTGGTTTGTTCCAGTAGCCTGCCATCACTTGCGGGCCTCGAATCGCAATTTCTCCGGGCGAACCGAGCGCGACCTCAGCGCCGTCGTCAGACAGGATTCGGATCTCTGTGCTGGGAACCGGCAAGCCGATGTGGCCAGTGTAGTGCTCGATGATGGTCGTATTCACGCAGGCTACCGGTGACGTTTCTGATAAACCATAGCCTTCGACAATCGGTGTGCCGGTCAACTCTTGCCAACGATCTGCCACGGGTTTTTGAACCGCCATGCCACCGCCAATCGTCACCAACAAGTTGGGGAGTTTGACCTTGGCAAACTCAGGGTGATGGCTTAAGGCATTGAAGAGGGTGTTGACTCCGGGAAAAATATGAATCTCAGGGTGCTGCGCTAATAGTTTGATAAAGCCCGCGATGTCTTTAGGGTTGGGTACTAAAATATTTGTGCCACCTTCGCGAAGCCCGACCATGGCGCATGAGGTCAGTGCGAAAATATGATAAAGCGGTAGCGCACAAAGAAACACGAGCTGTTCGATTGGGCGGCGGCTCAGGGCGGGCGCCAGCCACGCGTCAACTTGCTCGAGATTTGCCAAAATGTTTCGATGCAGCAGCACAGCGCCTTTCGACACGCCTGTGGTGCCTCCGGTGTATTGCAAGAAGGCAACGCTGTCATGGTCCAGCGTAACGGCCTGCGCTTGCTGCAACCTGCCAGTCGCGAGAGCCTGAGCAAAGCTGAGGTGCCCAGGAAGACTCCACTGCGGCACGAGTTTTTTAATGTGCCGCACTACAAAATCGACGACTTTTCCTTTGACTCCGATGTGTTCGCCCAGACTCGTCACTACTACATGCTTGACCGGCGTTTTGCCTTGCAGGCTTTGAAAGATATGGGCAAAATTTTCTAAGACAATCAATACGCTGGCGCCACTGTCGTTCAGTTGGTGTTGAAGTTCGCGGGCTGTGTACAGAGGGTTGGTGTTGACAACAACGCAGCCGGCCCGAATGGCGCCAATCATGGCAATCGGAAACTGCAAGACGTTTGGCAGCATGATGGCGACTCGCGCCCCAGGCTCTTGCACACCGCTTCAATATTTTTGCGCACGCACGCCATCGCCCGCGGATTCTGTTCCACGAAGACTCCGCCCGCCGCCCCGCGGCTTAACGCCTCGAGCCCATACGCCCCGCTGCCCGCAAACAGATCGAGGAACCGCGCCCCCGGCACCACCGCCGCGAGACTCGAAAAGACCGACTGCCGCATCCCGTCCGTCGCCGGCCGCGTCACGTAGCCCTTTGGCACCACGAGCGTGATCCCACGCGCCGCTCCCCCGCTTATGCGCACGAGACTGCCTCCCACCCGCACGCATCGGTTTG
>CALCPT010000010.1 GCA_937897265.1 uncultured Alcaligenaceae bacterium | reverse complement strand
GCATAAAGCCCTGCTGTTGCGAGCTATTACAGATGCATGGCATGAAAAGAAGCAAAAGGCATCTATTACGACGGTGGGTCGTATTCTTGATACCTATGTTGAGCATCCCGAGGCGCGCGATTTGGCTGTCATGTTATCGCCGTTCATGGAGCGGGGTGCATATGCAGAATACTTTGAAGGTGAAGCAAATATTGATTTTAACAATCCACTCATTGTACTTGAGTTGGATGACCTTAACGCCAAGCCAGACCTTCAGCGAATTATCGTTTTGTTGCTGATGAAGCGTATTACTGAGGTTATGTATTTATCAGGGCGTAAACAGCGAAAGCTAGCCATTATTGATGAAGCCTGGCGCTTTCTTGGGGGCGCACCGGCTGCGGCTGCAATGATCGAGGAGGGCTATCGAACCGCTCGAAAATACAATGGGGCGTTCATGACGATTACCCAGCGTATCGGAGACTACTTTGGGTCTGCCGCCACAAAGGCGGCGTATGCCAACTCTGACTTCGTTTTTATCCTTCGGCAGAAGCCGGAAGCCCTCGCTGAAGTGAAGGCCAATCAACAGCTGATGATGAACGATTGGGAAGAGCGGGTTTATGAATCCATTAAGACTTTTGGGCCGGATCCATACGTCGCGCCACACGGAAAATATTCTGAAATCGCCATTAAGAGCCCTGATGGCATGGCGGTGGGCCTGCTGGTGTTGGATCCATTTTCGAGTCGCATGAAGTCCACGAAAGCGGAAGATGTAGAAGCAATTAAAGCGTATGAAAAGGCGGGTATGACCAAATTGGAAGCCATTGAAAAGGTAGCGATGCTATGAGCGATGAGAAGAAAGAAGTGGTTCGGGATGACGCGAAAGCAGACGTAAAGTTTGGTGACGCAGGACAGCCAAAAGGATCGGTTGTTGACCGCTTTAGTGCGTTCGGCATGGCCGTGGCGACAGCCGTTTTAATCAGCGGAGTGATTAGTGTTGGTATTGCCGGTTTTTGTTTTTACAAGGTTAGCGGCCAAAGTCCGGTGAGCGTAGACATTCAAAAAATCATCGTTGATGAGATTTCGGTGACAAGCAAAATGGTGCTGGATCCCAAGCGTGGGCAGGAGCGTGGCGCCAAGTTCTCAGGGGCGCTTGAAATGGCGCTGGATGATGTAAGTGAGGGAGGGCGGAGGTTGGTATTGGTTGGGCCCGCTTCGTTGCGTGGCGCGCGCGACGTGACGCCTGAAGTCATGGCGGCGGTTAAAAAAAGCTTAGGTGGTAATTAAGCCATGCTTTTTAAGGTGGAGGATGATGCCCTTATTTCGGCTTGGCGGCGGCGCTGTTTTCAGTGGCGGCTAATCAAAGTCATCGTGGCCGTTTTTGCAGTCGGCATGGCGCTGTGGGCACTAACGCCAGTGGCTTCGCTTGGGTGGAACGAAACCACCAGCTTGCCTGGCAAGGTCTATGCCGTGGCTCATATGCAGCGACCCGAGAAAGGTCAACTTGCAGCTTTCTATCCACCTAAAAACCCGTACTACCCGCGTGAAATGTGGTTCACGAAAATCATTGTTGGTGAAGCAGGCGACGTGATTTCGCATCGTGGGCGCACCGTACTTATCAATGGTCAAGAAATCGGTGTGGCTCGCGAGACTGATAGCGAGCATCGGCGGCGGTTGCCGATGATTCAAGATGGCGTCATTCCTGAAGGATATTACTTCGTTTGGACGCCTCACCCACGCTCATATGACTCACGTTATGCAGACATTGGATTGGTTCATGAAAAACGGATTATTGGCCGTGCTTATCGCCTTTTCTAGTTTCGCACAAGCGGAAGATTTAGGCCGGATTGGCCGGACTTTTCCAATTGTCGAGCGGGATCTTATCGAGGTCTTTAAGGCCCGCGCTCAGGCGCGCGTTGATGATGGCACCTGGGCCAAGTTGATGAATGGGCAGACGGACAAGATGAAGAAATATGCGGCCAGACCGCATGGGCTTCGACTTCCTCGCGCCATGACATACAGCATTAGGTATTTTGATCCGACCATCGAATTACAAAATGATATTGCGGATGCGGCTGGCAAGGTGTTGTTCAAGAAAGGTACGCGGGTGAACCCGTTTGATACTCGTAATTACACCAAGACCCTTTGCTTTTTTGATGGGGATGATAAAGCGCAGGTTGAATGGGCACGGACTTACTGTTTTGAGCCGGAGAAGGCTAAACCGATTTTAACCAATGGCCCGGTGTTGGATCTCATTAAGAGCGAGAAGGTCATGATCTACTTCGATCAATACAGCACTTTGGTAAAGCATTTTGGGGTCAAGGCACTGCCGACTACGGTACGCCAAACCGGCAAGGTGATGGCTGTTGAAGAGTACGAGGTGGGGCTATGAAACGGTTCATATGGCTGCTTGTCGGGATCTTCATTAGTGCGGTGGCCAGCGCCGCTGGGCCTTGTAATGGAAAGTTCCCGAATCCCATTTCGGATGTTTGCTGGAACTGTTTTTTCCCGATTTCAATTGCTGGCGCGAAGATTGGTGCCGGCTTTGATGACAGCAATTACCCGCCGCCAATTTGCACTTGCCCCGCGCCGCCGCCGATATTTGTTCGCGTTGGAATCGGCATGACGTATTGGTCGCCTGATCGAATTGTGGAGGTCGTGCGAACGCCCATGTGCTCCCCTACGCTAAACGGCACGGTGCTGGGCACCGTGCCCGTCACTCGCGGCACAACGACTCGTAAAGTGCCTGGCAAAGCGCCCATGGCCATGTATCACGCGCATTGGATGCAGATGCCCTTAATTCAGCAGCTTCAGCTGGTGGCGGAGGGTGAGTTGTGTCTGAAGGAAGATGGATCAATGGATTTTGCTCTGCTTACAGAGGTAGATCCATTGTGGGTGGATGATGAATTGGCCTTTGTGATTGCCCCTGAATCTATTTTATTTGCCAATGTGGTTGCCAATGTCGCCTGTGCAGCAGATTCGATTAAGGCGAGCACGAAGGGGTTGGGGGTGGATACGCTGTTTTGGTGTTCGGGAACACACGGATCCGTTTACCCGCTCAGTGGATGGCGTCAATACCATAAGGGTTTGCTTGATAGTGCGATGAATTTAGCGCATCGAGCAGCGTTTACGCTGCACCGGACGGGGCTGCTATGGGATGTATCGACGGTTGGCGCAATGTGCGCTGACAAGCCGCAACTGATGATGCGCAAGGGTCAATACAAAATGGCGATGCTGTTGCCTAAACCCACAACGACTAGGGCGTATGGATTTGGCGCGGCGACCGATCTTTTTGAGGCAGGGAAGGAGACTCCCTATAAGGGCGAAGATGCCGCTTTGATGGTATGGCGGAGGCACACATGCTGCGTCTGGTGATAGGTGTGGTTGCCGCTGGGGCCGTCGCTATAGCAACGGCCAGTCCAGTGACGTATAGCGAGCCATCTGAGGCCGCTATGAAGCAACAGCAAGGCGTGATCGAAAGTGAGGGTCGAAAAGCAGAGGCATATTACGAGGGCCAAGATTTTGCCACGCTCATCGGTAAGGAGCGGAAGAAAATTGAACAAGTGAAGCCGCTGTTGCCAAATAAGTTGGAACTGCCTGAAGAGCTTAAAAATCAGCAGTGGGCGGGGGCTTTCGATCAAGTTGAAATTGCTGCGAGTGAAATGCCGAAAGACGCGCCAGGCGTGAATTATGGCCCGTTGGTTTTTGCAAGTTTAAGCGTGAACAAAGAGAGCCTAAAGCTTATTGCAGCTGACGCGCAAAAAGGCCAAGGTGCCGTCGTTTTTAGAGGCGTAAAAAATGATGATTTCCGTGCTATGCGCGCGGAATTAGCCGGAATGGGTGAGGGTTTTGTCATTGATCCAACACTGTTTATTCGATTTGGAATTACGGAAGTGCCCACCATTGTTTTACCCCTTGAGCCGGTTGTT
>CALCPT010000009.1 GCA_937897265.1 uncultured Alcaligenaceae bacterium | reverse complement strand
GCGGCAAATGTTCGTGTTGCAGCAAGGTCAATGACAACGGACGCCCCGACGCCTCGACAATACGACGCAGCATTGCAAACTCATTGTCGGTATCGTCAAAATCAGAGACTAATTGCAAGACGCCCTGGCCAATTGCGCCTAAGCCCTTCGCAATCGTCGTGAGCTCGCTCTCTGCGGCACCCAAGGTTGGGGTGTGGTGACCATCGCTGCTTTTATGCAGAATGGTGCGCGAGGTTGTGAACCCCAAGGCGCCTGCTTGAACGGCCTCGGCAGCTAAACGTGCCATCTCAAGGCTGTCCGCTTCGGTTGCGACTTCGCGCGCAGCGCCCCGATCACCCATGACATGAATACGTAAGGGGGCATGACCAATTTGAGTCGCGACATCGGCGTCAAATTGACGCGCCTCAAGTGCATCAAGATACTCTGGAAAGGTACGCCAGTTCCAGGGCAAGCCCTCGTCTAGCACCACACCTGGGATATCTTCAACACCCTCCATAAGTTTCATCATGACCTGTCTGTGCTCGGGGTTGCAAGGCGCAAAACCAATGCCACAGTTTCCCATCACCACGGTGGTCACGCCCAGCTGCGATGACGATGCGATTTTATTGCTCCAGGTCACTTGGCCGTCATAGTGAGTGTGAATGTCGACAAAACCTGGGGTCACGAGCAGCCCTTTGGCATCGATTTCTTCGGTCGCTGTGCCTGTGACTGTACCGACTTCTTGAATGATCCCATCAACGATTTTGATGTCACCAACGTAGGGCTTGGTACCTGTGCCGTCTGCGATCAAACCGTTACGAATGATTAAGGATGAAGAGCTTGCCATGATGATGTCTCTAAAAGTTTTTAGTGATTTTGATTTAAACGTTGAGGCTGTTTTAAATGGTGTTTGAACAGTGTAAGTTTTTGTTTGCGTAGCGAGTTGCTTGAGGTGATCCTAGCGCAATCGCAGCGCAGCCATGATTTAGTGTTAGGGCATCTGCGCCATGATCTGCCCGACTGCAGCGGTTAATTTTTTAGCATAAGGCACATGTAAAAATTCATTTGGGCCGTGCGCATTGGATTTTGGCCCGAGTACTCCGCACACCATCATTTGCGCCTTAGGGAATCCTTCGCTTAACAGATTCATCAAGGGGATCGTGCCGCCTTGACCGATATAACCCACTGGTGCCTGAAAGTGAGCAAGGCTTGCTTGGTTCAGAGCTTGTTCAAACCAAGGAGCGACCGCGGGCGCGTTCCAACCGGTCGAGGCACCTTGAGATTCGAAGGTGACTTTAGCTTGATAGGGGGCGTTGTCTTCTAATAAAGTTTTGAGCTCTGCAACGGCTGTTGCAGCGTCAATCAGAGGTGGTAGGCGTAAGCTGAGCTTAAATGCGGTGTACGGACGCAAAACATTACCCGCATCTTTCAAGGCTGGAAATCCCTCGGCGCCTGTCACACTCAAAGTGGGCATCCACGTGCGTCGCATCAGAGCTTCGACAGGGTCTAGCGTGGTGGGAATCGCCACCAAGGTTGAACCGCCGCAGTCATGGTGTGCCCACGGAAAACGTTTGTAAATCTCATCGCCCAAAATGGCTGCTGTGGCAGTGGCCTGTGCGCGCCGTTCGGCGGGGATTTCGCAATGAAAGCTAGCGGGTAGTAAGCGTCCGGTTTCGCTATCTTCAAGGCGATCTAACACGTGGCGCATAATGCGGAAACTCGACGGCACCAGGCCCGAGGCGTCACCAGAATGAATCCCTTCGGTCAGAATTTCAACCTTTAAGACACCAGCGGCCATGCCGCGCAAGCTAGTGGTCAGCCAAAGCTGGTCGTAATTTCCGGCGCCACTGTCTAAGCACATGACCAAGCCAACATCGCCTAAGCGCGGCTTGATCGCTTCGATATAGGGCAGCAAATCAGGTGACCCACTTTCTTCGCAGGTTTCGATAATGCCAACGATACGGGGGTGTTCAACCTTTTGCGCTTTCAGAGCCTGGATCGCCGTAATCGCAGCGTAGGTTGCATAGCCGTCGTCCGCACTACCACGCCCGTAGAGTTTGCCGTCGAGGTATTTGGGTGTCCAGGGCCCCAAGCCAGCACGCCAGCCATCAAACTCTGGTTGTTTATCCAAATGACCATACATCAGCACCGTCTGGCTGCTTGGCGTTTGTGGTCGTGTGGCAGCGACCTCAAAAAACATAATGGGGGTGCGGCCAGGCAGGCGAATAATCTCAGCTTTGAGCCCTGCAACTTTTTGTTGTTCAACCCAAGTTGCAGCACGCTGCAGCACGGTTTCTAAGTAACCAGCTTTCGCCCAATTTGGATCAAAAGCGGGGGATTTTGCCGGAATTTCGATATAGTCGCTGAGCTGTTTGACGAGATCGTCGTCCCACGCTCGGCTTACATTTGAAAGCATTTCAGCAGTGTCGAGCATGGGGACGGGTGCGTTCATTTTGTTTCCTGAAAACAGCAATCAAGTCAAAGTTGTATAGCGTGCGTGAGCCTGTTGTCTGCTTTTAGTGGCTTGGCGCTGTTTGCGCTTTTACCTTGAGACGCCAAGCGTGTAACAAAGGCTCGGTATAGCCACTGGGCTGCGCGAGCCCTTTGAACACCAAATCACTCGCCGCGCGATAAGCGGACGAAGCTTCAAAGTTTGGCGACATCGGGGTGTAAAGAGGATCATTCGCGTTTTGTTGATCCACCACTTTTGCCATGCGCTGCAGGGTTTCGGTCACTTGTGCTTCGTTTGTAATGCCGTGCAAGAGCCAGTTAGCGATATGCTGGCTTGAAATTCGCAAGGTAGCGCGATCTTCCATCAAACCAACATTATGAATGTCAGGGACTTTAGAGCAGCCTACGTCCTGATCAATCCAGCGCACAACGTAACCCAAAATGCCCTGGGCGTTGTTATCGAGCTCTTGTTGAATATCGGTGGCCGACCATGTGGGAGCCGTGGCGACGGGGACTTGTAAGATCTCGTTGAGCAGACGGTCGATTTCAGCGTCGTTTGCGTTTTTTTCAAGACCCTGTTGAATCTCGGCGACTTTGACTTGGTGATAATGCAAGGCGTGCAAGGTTGCAGCAGTAGGCGAGGGCACCCAAGCAGTATTGGCACCAGCTTTCGGATGACCAATTTTTTGCTCGAGCATAGCGGCCATCAGGTCGGGCATCGCCCACATCCCTTTGCCGATTTGCGCGCGACCACGCAAGCCGCAGGCTAAGCCTGTGAGCACATTGCTACGTTCATAGGCTGACAGCCAAGCGCTGGATTTCATATCACCCTTGCGAAGCATGGGGCCCGCTTGCATGGCAGTGTGCATTTCGTCGCCGGTACGATCCAAAAAGCCGGTATTGATAAACGCGACTCTGGCACGCGCCTCGTTGATGCAGGCTTTGAGATTGGCACTGGTCCGGCGCTCTTCGTCCATGATGCCGAGCTTAACGGTGTTTGCTGGTAAGCCTAACAGCGCCTCAACGCGGCTAAAGAGTTCGCTCGCAAAGGCCACTTCAGCTGGCCCGTGCATTTTAGGTTTGACGATGTACACCGAACCTGTACGCGAGTTGCCGTAGAGGTGTTCTTTCGTGCGTTTCAGATCATGCAGTGCAATCGCGACGGTGACTACAGCATCAAGGATGCCTTCAAAAATTTCGTTACCCTGGCCATCAAGAATCGCGGGGTTGGTCATAAGATGACCGACGTTGCGCAAAAACAAAAGTGAACGGCCGTGCAAGGTCACGACGCCATCTTTGGCTTGTGTGGCGCCGATGCCAGCCTGGTACTTTCTGTCGGCATTCAGTGTTCGGTTGAACGTTTTGCCGTTTTTAGTCACGCTTTCGACAAGCGTGCCTTTTAAGATGCCTAACCAGTTGCTGTAGGCCAAGACCTTGTCGTCGGCATCGACCACGGCGACCGAATCTTCGAGGTCAAGAATGGTCGAAAGCGCTGACTCAATCACGATGTCGTTGACGCCGGCTTGGTCGTCTTTACCAATGCCCTTTGTGTTGTCAATTTGGATGTCAATGTGCAGGCCGTTGTTCACCAATAGAATTGCAGAAGGGGCTGCCTCGGAGCCTTGGTAGCCAACAAACTGGTTAGCATGCGCCAAGCCCGTTGTGCTGCCGTTTTTAAGCGACACTACTAACTTGCCCGCTTGCACGCTGTAACGCTGTACATCGGCGTGCGAGCCGTTGGACAAGGGCGCTGCTTGATCTAGAAACTGCCGGCCAAAGGCGATGACGCGGGCGCCGCGCACAGGGTTGTAGCCAGAGCCGTTAGGCCCTGCTTTGGTCGCACCGTCGGTTTCAGGTAACGCATCGGTGCCATAGAGCGCGTCATACAACGAGCCC
>CALCPT010000008.1 GCA_937897265.1 uncultured Alcaligenaceae bacterium | reverse complement strand
CTGACTTGTCGCCTGACGAGCCTTGAAGCCAGCAACATCGGCTAGTTTTTGCGAAGCGTCCATGCAGGCAACATAATCGCCAATGTCGTATTGCAAAGCGACTGGGGTTTGATAGGGAAATTGAGTAATGAAATTACGTCTACGGATTTCATCTTGCGACAGGCCGAGTTCGAACGCGGCTCGGCTCACGATACGCTCGAGCAGATACGTTGCTTCAGGTCGACCAGCGCCACGATAGGCGTCAACCGGCGCGGTGTTGGTAAACCAGGCATCGACCTCAGCGTAGACGAGCGGCGTGGTGTACTGCCCCGCAAGCAGGGTGGCATACAAAATGGTTGGCACACAGGTTGAAAACGTTGAAAGATAAGCCCCGAGATTGGCATCTGTATGCACGCGCAGGGCTAGGAATTTACCGTCTTTATCCATCGCCAATTCGGCATGGCTAGAGTGATCGCGGCCATGTGCGTCAGATAAAAAGGCTTCGCCTCGCTCACAAACCCATTTAATATTGCGATTGAGTTTTTTAGATGCCCATGTCAAGCAGACGTCTTCAGCATACAAGTAAATTTTCGAGCCAAAACCACCACCAACGTCAGGTGCAACGACACGGACTTTATGCTCTGGCAAGCCCATCACAAAGGCAGTCATTAACAGACGCTCGACGTGAGGGTTTTGATTTGAGACATACAAGGTGTAGTCATCATTGGCGCGGCTATACGAGCCGATCGCAGCGCGGGGCTCCATCGCATTCGGCACCAGACGATTATTAATCAAATCGAGCTTGGTAATGTGCGCCGCTTTGGTAAAAGCCTCGTCAACCAAGCCTTTGTCACCAATCGCCCACTTGTAGCAGTGATTATCAGGGGCGATGTCATGTAAAGCTGGGCCACCATTTGCATCGCGCACATCGACGGCGGCGGGTAATGGATCGTAATCAACCTCTACAAGCTCAGCTGCATTTTTTGCCTGCTCAAGCGTTTCAGCCACAACCATGACAACGTGATCGCCAACATACCGTACTTTGTCGAGCGCGAGTACAGGATGTGGCGGCTCTTTCATGGGTTGACCATCGGTGCTGGTAATCAACCACCCACAAGGTAAGCCATTGAGTTTGTCGTTCGCGACATCTTTACCTTCAAGCACTCCAATTACGCCTGGCGCAGCTTTAGCTGCACTTGTGTTGACGCTCTTGATGTTGGCATGCGCATGAGGTGAGCGCACAAATACAGCGTGCGCCATGCGCGTGAGCGTGATGTCGTCGGTGTACTGTCCAGCACCGGTTAAAAACCTGTAGTCTTCTTTACGTAAAACCGACTCCCCAATGTGAGGAAGCTTTGCGAATTCATTTGCACCCATGGTGGTCTCCTTAGGCTTTCATGGCGGCAGCACCTTGCTGCACGGCCTTGACAATGTTTTGATACCCGGTACAACGGCAGATATTGCCATCGAGTTTCTCTCGGATTTGCTGTTCGGTTGGATTGGGATGATGCCGACAAATATCGACAGCATTCATGACCATACCTGGTGTGCAATAGCCACACTGCAACCCGTGACAGTCTTTAAATGCAGCCTGCATGGGATGCATGGTGCCGTCTGGCTGAGCCAACCCTTCAATGGTCGAAATTTGTGCGCCCTCGACCTGAGCCAGTAAAACATTACAGGACTTAATCGCCTGGCCATTCATGATGACAGTGCACGCACCACACTGGGCAGTGTCGCAACCCACGTGGGTCCCTGTCAGATTCAGATGTTCGCGAAGTGCCTGCACCAACAAGGTGTTCTCTGGCGCGTTCAGCGTGACGGCGGCGCCGTTTACTGTCAATTGAACTTGCATCATCGAGCGATCTCCAAGAGCAAAATTATTATCGAACAACGAAAAACACGGCAGGCGATACTTTGTCAGACAAACAACAGTGCCTGATTTAGAAGGATTGCCTCGATTCTAGTTTTTCTTGTTGAGCCAATCTAACACGAGTAGATTGAAATAGAATGATATTTTTCAGTGATTACGCGAGACTTACGGACAAACCATGACAACAATATCTAAAGAACTCTCAGCTTCGCTTCATGCCCGCTACGGTCACAGCCCCGACGTTCTTGATGCACTCAATCCCACGATCGAGACCATGCTGCAGCACCGGTCAGTACGCGCCTATACTTCGCAACCGGTTCCAGCCAAAACAGCCGAACTTCTTGTTGCAGCTGCACAATCGGCCTCCACGTCATCGAACATGCAAACCTGGAGCGTCGTAGCCGTCACCGACCCAGGTCGTAAAGATCGACTAGCCAAAATCGCCAATAATCAAGAGTTTGTGCGAGCCTGCCCGCTCTTTTTGGTATGGGTCACTGACCTCGCGCGACTCAAAGCTCTTGGGATGGATCGTCAGAAGCCGCACGAAAGCCTCAATTATCTCGAGATGCTCTTGGTCGGCGCGATCGATTCAGCTTTGGCCGCCCAAAACGCTGCGGTGGCAGCAGAATCACTGAATTTAGGCATGGTGTATATCGGCGCAATTCGCAACGACCCCGCCGCCGTAGCCAAAGAACTCAATCTGCCACCCATGAGCTTCGCGACCTTTGGAATGTGTATCGGCTATGCCGAACCTTCGCTCACAACCGCCGTTAAGCCGCGCTTGCCACAGTCTGCAATTTTGCATAAAGACACCTACGACTCTCAGGCC
>CALCPT010000007.1 GCA_937897265.1 uncultured Alcaligenaceae bacterium | reverse complement strand
TGCCACTCATGCGGAAATCACGCAGGGCATTGGTCACTGCTTTTTGTTGCGCCACGCTGAGACCGGCAAAGGCCGGCGAATCGTGCAAGGCCTGCCAAGCGCGAAACAGCGTTTCGTTCTGACCGACTTCGGTGGCAAAGGCGGAAAGCTTGGGGATGCAGGCATTGTAAGCCTCGCGCCAGGCCTCGCTGTTCATCACCGCATTAAGCTGCGATACCGGCGACCACGCTGCATTGAGCTTGTCGTCTAAGGCTTCGAGCGGCACCGCCAGCGACTGCCACGTCGGTGCGGCCTGATCTGCCAACGTCACAATCGCCTCGCGATGCGCTGCTAATAGCTGATCTAATGCCGGCTCAACCAAGTCTGGCGTGAGTCCGGCAAAGACCGGAAGCAGCGGCGGATTCAACAACATATTCATTTCTGCTCCAGACGCAACGCCCGTAAAATCTCTTGGGTATGAGGCCTTATGCCTCGCCAAATAAAAAATGCTTCCGCCGCTTGCTCAACCAACATGCCGAGGCCATCGCGGCGGTGCTGCACACCGTGCTCTCGCGCCCACTGTAAAAATGCCGTGTCACGACCATACATCATGTCGTAGGCCACGGTGTCGGCATGAACCAGCGAGCCGGGCAACGCTAATCGCTCGCCGTGCAAACTGGCGCTCGTGGCGTTAATAATGACATCCACCGGCTCATGTACTTGCGATAAATCCGTTAGGGCGAGGGCCTGCACAGCGCCTTCTTGAGCAAATAGTGCGGCCAGTGTCTGTGCCTTTTCCACACTGCGATTGGCGACCCACAACATCGAAACGCCCGCTGCCAGCAATGGCTGAATAACGCCACGCGCCGCGCCGCCCGCACCCAACAGCAGGACGCGTTTATTCGCTAAGGGCCAGCCAGCATTGACACAGATATCTTGAACTAAACCCAGGCCATCGGTGTTATCACCCAACAGCTCGCCCGTTGCCGTCACGCTCAGGGTATTGACAGCGCCCGCCAACCTTGCGCGATGACTCAACTGCTGACACAGCGCCCACGCTTCTTCTTTAAATGGCACCGTGACATTCGCACCGCGACCACCCACCGCACGAAAGGCCTGCCATGTGCCAGCGAAGTCATCTAAAGGCGACAACAGGGTGTCGTAACGAAGATCCTGCCCCGTTTGAGCAGCGAAGGCCTGATGGATCGCGGGCGATTTACTGTGGGCAATCGGGTGACCGATGACGACATAACGATCAGTCATGGGATTTGGCCTCTGAGCCATCCAATGCCAATCCAATGGCTGGCCACCACGGGCGCGGCTTTAAATACCGTGAATACAAAGCCGCCTCGGCCGAACTTGGTTCAGGCTGCCAGTCATATCGCCAGCTCACCGCTGAAGGCAGAGACATCAAAATAGACTCGGTGCGGCCACCCGTTTGCAAGCCAAACAACGTGCCACGGTCATACACCAAATTGAACTCCACATAGCGACCGCGACGAATGAGTTGAAACTCGCGCTCGCGCTCACCATAGGGGGTCAGCTTGCGGCGCTGTACGATCGGCAGGTAGGCCTCGAGGTAGGCATCGCCTATCGCCCGCATAAAGGCAAAGCAGGTGTCGAAATCCCACTCGTTGAGATCATCGAAAAACAGTCCGCCAATTCCGCGTGGCTCGCCGCGATGCTTGAGGTGGAAGTAGCGGTCACACCAGGCTTTGTATTTCGGGTAAACGTCGGCACCAAAGGGGGCACAGGCCTGCTCGGCCGTGAAGGCTATGTGGCCGACAGATCGGAAGAGCG
>CALCPT010000006.1 GCA_937897265.1 uncultured Alcaligenaceae bacterium | reverse complement strand
GGCGTGACTGGAGTTCAGACGTGTGCTCTTCCGATCTGCGAGAAAATCTTTCGCAATATCGACGATGTAATCGCCCTTATAACCCTCGGCAGGATAAGCCTCGTCCTCAGGACTTAAGCCCTTGCCGCGCGCTTGCACACTCAGCGCAAGGTTGTGGATCTGATTGCCGGCATCGTTGTAATAAAACTCACGGCTGACATCAAAGCCACTTGCGTCAAACAAGCGGCATAAGGCATCGCCGAGCGCTGCCTGTCTGGCATGACCCACATGCAAAGGCCCAGTCGGATTAGCAGAGACGAACTCAACCAATACCTTTTGCCCGTTGCGTGGAGTACGACCAAAGGTTGCACCCTGCTCTGAAATTGCCGTCAACACAGCAATACGAGCGGCATGGGTCAAACGAAAATTAATAAAGCCTGGGCCGGCCAACTCGGCAGCCGCAATCAATGCTGTCGCACGCGGGTTAGCCATCAGCGCATCAACGATCTGCTGCGCAAGCTCGCGCGGGTTGCGCTTCGCAGGCTTGGCTAATTGCATCGCAACGTTTGTTGCGATGTCGCCATGCGCTGCAACCTTCGGGCGCTCTAGCAAAATAGCAGGGTTGGCCTCTGGCAAAATGCTTGCCACGGCGGCCTGCAAACAAGAAATAATGGTCTGATGTTGCTCGGGCAGCATGGGCTTAAAAACACGACAAGTTGAAGTGTCAAATGATAGCCTGAAATGCGCTTAGTCCCAGTGCCAACCCATTGAGTCGCGTAACCATTTTGTATAGCGCGGCATGTCAACCCACCCAGCAGCGTCTGGAGCCTGCGGCAAAAGAGGCGGCGTGCGTGCAAGCAACGACTCGACCTGCTGACGCGTCTCGGCCCCCATTGCTGGGGCATGAGCCTGATAATTCACCCAAAGACGGCCATCGGGCTGGTTGACTCGGCGATCCCCGCGCTGCATGGTACGGGCAAATACCGCCCGCTCGTCATGAACAATGGGTCGAATCACCGACGCTGCAGTAGGCCCGACTCCCAGCGGCACACCAGCCGCCTTCGCCTGCCAAAGCATCCAAGCCAAGGCCACCTGAGACAAATCCCCTGGGGTCGAGCCAGGCGACGCCTCTCGCGTCAGGTAACCGCCACCAATATCAGCATGCGCCCCAACAAAAGCACGTTCAACAACGTTGCTCCCCACCTGCGTGCCGCGCGCCGAAGTCAACGGAAACAACCAGCGATGCTCATGCAACGCAACGGCATGCGCCACCCACTTCCAAGCAGGCGCAATGGTCAAATCAAACGCCGCGTTACCCGCACCGAGCACATTAAATTGCGCCACCGTGTCAAACAAACCCATGAAGCGCAGGTCTACACAACTCGACAGTGTTCCGCGCTGCGGATGTTGTACCCAAAAGCGACCATCACGTAGATGCTGAGCCACTCGGTTCCCAAAATGGCGAGCAAGCGCTGCCCCGCGCGAAAACCCCACCACATCTAGCGCAAGCGCCGGCGCATCCTCTCTATGCAAGGCAACTGCATTGAGCCAACGCTCCCACTGCTGGTCCACCCGATTTCCGCCTGACCAAGCCACTGCGGCATCCAATGCCTGCCTAGCGCTACCGGTTTCAAGATCTCCAGCTGGGCCTTCAATATATTTCACCGCCCCGCCCTGATACTGCCTCGCAAACAGCCAAACATTCGTTTGTGAGGTTGGGCTGTTGCCCGTGCCGTCAAACGCAAACAGCAATAAGCCGAGTGGATCAACGTAACGCCTTGGTTGCTGATCGGCATACCCGTACTGACTGTTACCTGGAATTGGACCCAACGGATCAGGCTCAAGGTAATGTCCCCAATGCGGATCGTAGGTTCTTTGATAGTTGTCATGCCAGCCCGTGAGCGGGTCTGCCACTTGCCCCGGCAAGCGTAACGGTTGCACAAACTCTTTTCCCAGATCATGTTGCTGCGTGAGCAATTCACCTAGAGGGCTATAGGTCGCATGCCAGCGAACGGCCTGCTGCGTGTCGGTGAGCAACTGAGGCAAGCCTAAAGCATCGGTATGAAAAAAATAGAGCTTTGTCTGCGCCGCGTCATTGCCGTATTCAATCAAGCCAATCGGCACCTGCTGCAAATAGATAAAGCGTCGCTTCACACGCCAGCCGCTCTTGCTTTCGTAGGCTTGTGCAACCATCTTTTGCTGATCAAACAAAAACTGTGTACGTCCGTGCTGATCTTCGCGCCATATTTGCTCGCCCAGCGCGTTATGGCCATAGTTAACCGCCTGACCCGCAGCACTCTGTTCGACCACACTCGATAGCCTTCGCTGTGCGTTATAACGCACCACAAAGCGGTCAACACGTGTCGGTAATCCAGTTGCATCACGCGAGACCGCTTGTTGACGAGCGGCACCTGACAAGTGCCAGGCGTACTCTCGCGCCGACCTCTGATTTTCAGCTGACGACCAAGTACGATGCCGTTGCAAGCGTTGCTCAATATCATAGTCATAGCGGGTATCGCGCGTTTGCCCGAGCAGCGTCGTACGCTCATGACTGAGCCTTGCGCGCGAGTCGACAGCAACCTGATACCGATACAGGGGCAAGCGTGTTGCCGGTTGATACACCAGCAACTGCTCGAGCTGTGGCGCCTGACTCTCAAGTGCCCGAGACTCGACCATTTGCCTGACGGTTAACAGACCGTTGCCATGCACAAGCCCATTAGGGCCAATCTCTACAACGGTCTGCCGCTGCCCAGTGGCGTCTTCCCACTCAACCGCACGCAAGCTAGTGGGCGTCCAGTGGTAGTGCAACACACCCCCTTCTGGCAGCCTGTGCATTAAGCGTCGGCCTTGTGCATCATAGGTAAACGTCTCGCGATAACTCCACTCGGGACAAAACACCTTAAACAGTCCCGTATGCACCGTCGATCGAAACACCACGCGCTCACGCAAATCGCCGTGTGAATTAAAACGCCAATGCTGCGTCTCTTCGGGGTGTGCAATCACAACCGGGTGCCCACCTCGCCACGCTACCCGTACATCAATGGGCTCTGCAAACCTCGAGCGCGACTGAAAGCTTCGTACTCTTCCAAACAGATCAACATGCCAACGCCAGAGCTCTTGCTCGCTAAATTTGCGTAAGACTAAGTGCGCATGCGTCATCGGCCGTGCGCCTTTCGACGCCCCAAGGGCTCGATCCAATCGCCTTGGCCAATTGGGCGGCGCCTGATATTCAAAGTGTTCAGACGTAACTCCCCGACTATGCCGCTGTGTGAGGTTGCCAGACGCGTCAAACCAAAGGCGTAAGCCTGGCCATCCTTTGCCATGAAAAGACAAGTGCCGAAACGCGTGCCGAGCATCCTGTTCAATCGCAAGCCCTAGTGCTGAGTCAGGCAAAACCGTTGGTAATCCTGTCGCAAGCGCTTCGGGCGCACCTAAGGCAAACGTCTGTGCCCGACCCTGTCGGTCATACTGCCAAGTGTGTGTGCGCAACACCTGCGTTGCCGTTTGATCAACAATTGATATCCCGGTCAAAGCGTGCGCGTGCCCGGCTTGTAAGCGCACTTCGTGATGGTAACGACGGCGCATCCCATCAGGGCGAAGCACCTCAGCCAAGGCGTTCGCCTCATAACGATAGTGAAAGATGCCGAGTGGCGACTCTACCGCAACGAGCTTATGCAAAGATTCGGGTCTCGCGCTGTGTTGCTGCAAGGGCGCCGACGCATAGATAAATTGCAAACTCTGGTTGGTGCGAAGCTCTGTCACTCGATCAAGTTCGCCGTGCAATTTCGACGGCGCCTGATGCCGCACAATACGCAAAGCAAGCGCCTCACGACACTCGCCCTGCAGTTGACCGGGTTGGTTCGACTCTACAAATGACCAACCAATCAAACGGCCCGGCTCATCAAAACGCAAGCACTTTCCAAATGGCCACTGCCACTGCCACCCTTGAGGCATACGCGTAATGACGCCCTCCTCTAGCGTTCGACCAACACACCGCTGACTCTGGTCGCACTGAAAGGTCAGCCGACTGCCGTCTGCCTGAAGCACTTGCAGGTGTGCGCCCATCCAATAGAGCCGCGTGTCATACGACCACGACCAACCTCGCCCCAACGCACCCTCCCGAGGATCCATCGCGTTGTAGTGCCGAACCAGCTCAAGGCCCGGTGCAGTGACTAAATCAGGCAAATCCGTATCACGTTGATATTTGTTGCCATTGCGTCGATCGACTGGGTTGCCAATCCCATGGTTAGGACTGCTGTGCGCTCGACCTAAGGTCGCAACTCCGCCCTGCTGACATGGATTACCCAACTCTGTGACCTGACATGACGCGCCCGCTGCCCAGACGAGTTTCGATAAAAAGAGCAATCCTCCGATCAACCAAAATCGCATCGGTTTTATACCTGTGAGACAAAAGAGTAAGCTTGTAGCAATGAGGGTGAAAAAGCCTCAGCGCAAGACGCTTTGATCCACAAGGAAAACTACGATGCTAGTCACTTTTAGTAGTAAAGCCGGCGCAGATATTTTGATGCTGTCGCAACACGCCAAACCGCTTCTGCAAATCATGGGCAAACTCGAGGGTGCAGACTTGGCGGTCAGAGGTGTGTTCATGCCCGAGCACATGGCACAAACCATTGCTCAACTTGAGCAAGCCATTGCTATTTCGCCAACGCCCGCTGAAGAAGACGACGATGCGCCGCTAGACCCAATCGCTCGGCCAGTTGGCCTGCGCCAGCGCGCGTTTCCTTTGCTTGATCTACTAAAGCGGGCCCAAGAAAAAGGCTACCCAGTTCTTTGGGAGGCCAGCTCGCCTTGGTGAGTGAGATCGCCGCCTCAGCCACGCTATTGCTTCCCTTGAACTAGGTAAATTTCTTGGCACCTAATTAAAGGGAAGAAGCTGTCAGCGCGTGTCGTTAAAACGCTTTTTCAAACAACGCGCGAAAATCTGCTGTCGTTGTATGGCGCGGGTTCCAGCGGTTGTAATTTGCCTGGGTACACAACTGTGCCATCTCATCAAAACAATCTTCGGTCACACCAACATCCCTGAGCCGAGGAGGGATGCCCAAATCCAAACACATGTTTTGAATGGCTTCAACCGCGGCGTGCGCAGCATCAAGCGTTGGCCATTGCTGAGCCGGACGTCCCATCGCCGCAGCGACACGCGCAAATTTTTGCGGATTTGCGACCAGGTTAAAACGTGCAACGTGCGGTAAGCACAGCGCATTAGACAGGCCGTGTGACAAATGAAACTGCGCACCAATAAAGCGTGCCATGCAATGCACGTTACCCAACCCCGTCTGTCCGAACGTCATCCCAGCGAGCGCCGAACCACACAACATGTTTAACCCAGCCTCAAGATTGCCTCGGTTCGCAACAAACGGGCGAATATTTGATGCCAACAATTCTATGGCCTGCAAATTAATGGCATCGGTGATTAAATTTGTCTGCAACGAGAGATAAGATTCAAAGGCATGTACAAATGCGTCAATGCCCGAGTGCGCAGCAACGTGCGCGGCAAAATGCAGCAAGTGCTGCGCGACGGCAGCGCACTGGTGCAAGCCCACAGCGAAGTGCGGGCCCGCGCGGGCAAGTCGAGCCAAGTGCTGGTGCGCGAAGTGCGTGCAAGCATCACCACACCGGGCAAGCCCCCTCAAGTCCTACGATTATGGA
>CALCPT010000005.1 GCA_937897265.1 uncultured Alcaligenaceae bacterium | reverse complement strand
GCCGCCAGTAATCTTCAGCGCTTCTTCTGTAAAGTTTTCGCCACGCGTGAGTATGCCGGCGTCGAGACCAAGCTCCTTTAAGCGCGCAAGCTTTTCTGCAGATCCGGAGGTGCCGATGACCTTGGCACCGCACATTTTTGCGATCTGTATCGCGGCCACACCGACGCCAGAAGAGGCCCCGGCAATCAACACCCAGTCGTTGCGTTGTAGACCACCGAATTGCAATAGTGCCTCGTAGGCGGTGATGTAGGCAATTGGAATCACAGCGGCCTGTTCCCAGTTCAGACAAGCAGGAATGGGCGTGAGCAATGTTGAGTCGACAACGACGTGTTCAGCAAAACAGCCCTTAGCGCGAAACATGACGCGATCGCCAACTGCAACCCCACTAACATTGGCACCGATTGCTTCTACCTCGCCGGCACCATCGACGCCAGCCGGACGACCGCCCTTGGCGCTATGCAGCTTAATGGCGCCCATGATGTCGCCGCGATTGATGCTGGTGGCACGCACCCGCACCAAGACCTCGTCAGGGCCGGGGGTAGGCACCGGTAACTCGCGAAGTTCAAGCTCGGTACCGCTCGGGGTTTTGTTGATCCAGTAAGATTTCATGAGGTATGTGCTCTCTAAGCGTTCGATACAGGTCGAGATTTTAATTCCGAGCCGTTTGGGCACGGTGTTAGGAAAGGTTAACACGCAGGTCTCTGGTTCGATTTCAGCGCGCGCAACGAAAGCCAATATTATGATGCCCCGCCTTTGGATTGCGAGATAAGTTTCTGCCTCGTTGGGTTGTTGTGAGCTCATCTTCGCTTGAGTCATGCCCGCCACCACGAGTCGAGCGAACGGGGCCAGGTGTTTGATTTTCTCTTCCATCGTCAGCGCTGTAGGGGTAGAGGCGATAGGCGCTAGAGACCCACTCCCACTGATTACCGGACAAGTCTAAAACTCCGTACGGGCTTGCCCCCTCAGGAAATGCATCAACCGGTGCTGACGAGTTGTACGGCGCACCGTAAAAAGCCATTTTGTGATTTGGCTTTGAATTGCCCCACGGGTACTGTCTTGCATCTGTTCCGCGAGCAGCTTTCTCCCATTCTGCTTCGGTTGGTAAGCGTTTGTTTAACCAAGCGCAGTAATCGCGAGCGCCGACCCAACTCACTTCGTTGACTGGGTGAGTGGCGTAACCTAGATCTGCTTGCCAGCTTAAGTCTAGCTGATGAATTCTGGCATCACGATCGTCGTCATCATAGAATGACTCTCCAAGATCATTTCGTAAGCCTCGCGCGTTTAGAAATTTTGCGAAATTAGCATTAGTGATCGGAAGCACATCAATCAAAAAGGATTTAACAAAAACACGATGCTCAGGCTTTTCGTCATCGGGTCCATCGTTAGAGCCCATCACGAAATAGCCCTCTGAAACAAGAGCCATCCCCATCGATGCAGTGGCGACGACCGCGGTCGTTTGGGCTTGACTGATTGTCGTAAAAGCAAAGAACATCAACAAAAAGAACCGCACTCTACCCCTGACCATGTTGATTGACCCAGAATGTGACAGCGTGATGGAGTTGGTCAAGAAGAGAGCTTGAAGCTGACACGCATCACGCCAAAGGCAGACCTGAACTTGTGCGTGTCATCTCATCATGCAGGTCGATAATATGTTTGATTTCGGGGTGGATCACACTGTTTCCAATTGACTTTATGAGCGTGCAGGTTGCATAGCGAGCTGCATTTTTAGAGTAATCTTGCGCCCATTCATTGAATTTCGTTTCGTCATTATTTGATTCCCAAGGCCAGTAGTATTGCGGTGCGTCTACATCGCAGCGCCAGGGTTTTGGCGTTAACCGTGCTCTAAAACACTTTTGTACCTTGCATAGTTTTGTGTAAAGCGGATCAGCATAAAGTTCGCCGAAAATTGGGTATGTCTCTGGCGCTTCTGCATTAAATAAATCGTGGGTTGCTAACAGCCTTAAGCCAGCAGCCGTTCGGTAAACCCGCCAGCCCCAATTAGGCTTAGTCGCAGTCCATTCTTCGATTTTTTGTAATAAAAATTCTTGCCTTAATTGATCTTTGCTTTTAGTCGAAAAAAAACCTGGTGTGCTATCAATGTCTGGATGCCGGTGTTCAATTGTTTGCGTTTCGCCTGTTTGAGGGTTTCGCGTTCCTTCGAAATCAATATCAATAAACATTGCCTGAGATGTATTCAGTACGAAGCAGCCATAGCTATTTCGGGAAACGATCGCTCCAGGAATTTCTTGAATGACGGGCTCACGCAACCGCGTGTCTGAATATAGGTAGTGATCGGGTGCGAGGCCAAATTGTTTAAATTTTGCGGCAATGGCTGTAACCCGTTCTTGGGCTAACTGCTGAGCCTCAGCGAGACTAGTTTCAGAAAATTTCCAGACTTTGAAGGGCCCCATGGTTGCCTTTGCCCAAAATTTAGCAAAGCGCCCTCGTATAGGGCTATTAGCGCTGATTGGTCTGGCTAGTCCAGGAGGTGGTGCAGGTATCGGTGCAGGGGGCGGCATTGTTTGCACCGGCGGAGCAATATTTGCGCGTTGAGTTGCTAAGGGCTCTGAAGCGGCGGTTGGCGTTCCGCAGGCTGGGCAAAATTTGGATCCCTCTGGCAGCGCACATTGGCAGGCTTTACAGTTAGTTGTTTGTGCAGCGCCGCATGCCGGGCAAAATTTGAAGTCCAAATCTCCGTGTTCGGTTGAACAGCGAATACATTTCATACCAATGCTCCATGACGATTCTATTTGTGTGCTCTTGAGAGCATTTAATGCGATTTTACGGTGCTCTTGTGTACCGACAGCAGGCTCATGGGCATGAACCCTTCAAATAGGGTCCAGACATCTTAGCGTCGCCTGTTTCAGCACAAAAATTACATGAAATTCAAAAACCATTCAATTGCGTCGTAATTGGCATCACAGTATCGATCGCTATACCGTAATTACCTGCCAAAAGATCAAAGGCCGCGGTTGGCGTCTTTGGTTTTGGGTTACGCTAATTAATCTCAACCACAATTTTTGGAGTCAACATGTTTAGTCACGTAATGGTAGGTGCAAACGATCTAGAAGCTTCGCGAAAGTTCTACGACGCGGTCTTTGCCACCTTGGGTATTGCACCAGGTGTCATCAATCGAGACATTCGCTACTTCTATCGCACGCCTACAGGTGTGTTTTCGTTCACTTTGCCTATCGATAACAAAGCGGCGACGCCAGCCAATGGCGGTACGATCGGATTTGCAGCACAAACGACAGACCAGGTCGACGCGTTTCACGCTGCTGCCGTTGCGAATGGCGGCATAACCTGTGAAGATCCTCCTGGCTATCGCGAAGGCCCTGCCGGTAAGCTGTATCTGGCGTATGTGCGTGATCCAATCGGCAACAAGCTTTGTGCGATGGTCCGGTTTCCCAAGTAAGTATTGAAAGGAACATCCATGCAGCTTTATATCAGCCCGGGTTCACCCTATGCGCGAATCGTACGCATCGTAGTCATCGAGAAAGGTTTATCCGAAAAAGTTGAAGTGATTGCGGCCAAGACACGCACAACTGACAGTCCCTACTATCAGATTAATCCATCGGGAAGGGTGCCGCATTTGGTGTGCGACGATGGTGTCGGGCTTGAAGATTCTGGCTTGATCTGTTCTTACCTTGATCACCTCGAGGGCAATCCAACTTTTGCGTTACCTGCCGGTGAGGCGGGCTTTGAGGCCAGACGCCTTGAAGCGCTTGTGCGAAGCACGCTGGATGGTCTGGCAGTACTAGGGCGTGAAAAATGGCGGCCCGTCAACGAGCAGTCTCCTAAAATCGTTCTGCATGAAACGGATCGCGCCAAGCGCCTGCTGAATTTGTGGGAGCAACAAATCAATCATCCCTTGTTTCATGGTCAACTAAACATGGTGCAAATCGTGTTTGGCTGTACTTTAGGCTTTGCGGATTTGATCCCCGAGTTCTCGTGGCGATCGACTTACCCCAAGCTCAATAGTTGGTTTGAAGCGATCTCTGCAAGACCTTCATTTTTAGAGACAAAGCCTCCAGCCCCTAAGTGATGCGTTCTAGCGTGCGGGCAGCAGTCGCTGCACCGCTACGCATACTGGCGTGAGATCAGGAATGATCAAACGCGTAAACCGCTCAAGCGCAGGCCGCATCTCTGCGACGTTAGTTGGCGTTGGCTCAAGCTCAGGCAGCAAAGTCAAAGCTTCGCGTTCAGCCGCTCGACATGTGCTCTCGCGCGCTCTGCGCATTGCCGAGGGTTCGTAAAGTGATTCAAGCCACCGCGGAAAGGTATCGGTCAACGCTGGCCATCTCACCAGTTCGAGATAGAGGCTGGGGATAATGCCCCCTTGTGCACCCTCATGACGCTGAGCAAGTGCGCGTATGGCGCTAGCAAGACCTGGGTCTAGCGTTTCGATGCGAGGCAAGGGCGGCGATGGCGTCAGTGCTGCCGGGGCTAGGGTCGCTGAAACAGCAGGCGTGTCGTGGTTGATTCCTTCTAGACGCAACCGCAGTGCCGTTAAGACGATGATGTTGGTGCTATTGCCGCGAACATAGTCCGCCATCATGTCGCGAAAGGTTGTTAACTCAGTGTTATTGAGGCCAGCCGTGCGCCACGCCTCAGCCGTGACGTGGGGCAGGGTCGGTAGCTCGATAGCCTGAACCAAGCGTTTGCGTGCCTCCACCAACTCTTGCGACCCCACGATCGGGCGCACGCCCTTCCAGGCCCATTCAAGAATGTTTGGTAAGGTCGCAAAGTGGCGCCAGATCAGATTGACCATCGCCAAGCCCGAGACGGCGCGAATATCGGCATAGATCGCCGCGATCTCGGGTGAAGCGTTGAGTGGGTGTACTTCAGGAAACGTTGTCATAGACTCAGTGATTATCGAGTTTGCGCGTACAACCTCGCTGTTCGAGGCGGGGATGTTCAAGCCGCTGCCGCCGACCGGAGCCCGCACGCTCGATTCGCGCACGGCC
>CALCPT010000004.1 GCA_937897265.1 uncultured Alcaligenaceae bacterium | reverse complement strand
AGAAACCGGCGGAAATATGGAAGCCGCTGTCGACCTTCTGCGCGCAAAAGGCCTCGCCACTGCTGCAAAGAAATCGAGCCGTACGGCCGCTGAAGGTCTCGTAGGCGTTGCTGTAGAAGGCACAAAGGGTACCGCGGTTGAAGTCAACAGCCAGACCGACTTTGTTGCCAAGAACGAACAGTTCCAGGATTTCGTCACCACCGTGACCGGCGTTGCGCTTGGTCTGGGTGCCAATGATCCCGAAGCTGTTCTCGCTGCGCCTTATGGCAATGGCGAAACCGTTCAGGAAAAGCTGACCAACAATATTGCTACCCAATAAGCGCAACGCGACCACATTTGCAGCCGTGACGCGCGCGTTTTCGACCATCAATATCGCATCGGTTGATGCATCGAAAGCGCCGGATACCCAAACAACAGATGCTGATAAAACTCACGCCATAGCAGTTCATTGATCCATACAACAATTCCTCGTTGGCCCGTATCAGATTCTCCCTGATTTTGAACGAGAGCGGCATGCAAGCACTGCCCGGCTGAGATCAGGCCCGCCGCAAGATAGGGCGACAAAACACTTGTGCCAGGGATCGCCGGAAAATCTCGATCAGGTTGATATTGGGCCATGCGCGTCTGCGCAAACTGGTCAAGCCTTTCGAGTGCTGCTGCAGGCGTAGCTGGCCACGCGCGTTGCAAGCCTTCGGGGATCACACCTAACAGCGCAGTCAGCACTTTCGGAAAATCATCGGAAGACGGCATTCCCGCAGCCGACTGTTTCTTCAGGCCTGGTGTCAGTCGATAAGGCGCCGAGCGCAGTTTTTCTCGACAGGCTTTGGCAAAGGGAGTAAACACACGATAGTACGCAGCGGCACCGGTTTTGACGCTGCCTGGGATTAAGAGTGTGCCGCCGTGATGACCTTGCAAAGCAATATTATGTTGCGCCAGTAAACTGTAAGATGCACGGTCGCGGTTTCGCTCATTGACGCCATATTCGCGGTTACAGTGCACCTGCTCAACGTTGTGACGTTGACAAAAACTGAGCAAGGCGGCCGGCACATCTTTCCAACGGTCGACGACCAATATCTTGAGCGGTATATTCAATGCCTCGAGTTCGATGCGCAGGTGCTTGACTGCACGCAACCAGAAATCGATCTTTATTGGGGCGTCGTGATGCAGGCTCCATTGTTCAGGAGACGCAATAAACAGCCCAATCGTTGGGCCAAGTGCAGCAGCGGCAGCTAACGCTGGCTGATCATCCACGCGTAAGTCTGTACGAAACCAACAAACAGCCGTCATAAAAATCTACCTTTTTGCCTGCCACGCTTGCAAAGCAGCAAGTGTGCTGCTGACGTGTTGGTCAGGGCTCATTCCGCTATGAACGAATAGTATCTTCGAATCTGGCGTCACCACGTAAGAGATTCGGCTTGCCATATTCGGCATGAGCATCATGCCGGCATCGTACGCTTTGATAATGCTGCGATCAAGGTCTGCTGCGACAGCAAATTTGCCGCCACAGGGGCCCTGCGAGAACTTTTTTAAGGTCTCAATATCGTCGCCAGAGACCCCAATGACCGTGGCCTTGAGTTCTGCGAACTTGTCTGTTGCTTCCGCAAACAACTGCGCTTCAATGGTGCAGCCGGTGGTAAACGCCTTTGGGTAAAAATACACCACCACAGGCCCTTTTTTTAGCGCTTCGGTGAGTACAAAGTTATAGGTTTGTCCGGCTAACGCAGCGGGTGCAGTAAAGCTCGGCGCCGTGACACCTACTTTGAGTTCGGCCCGAGCAGAGGCGCACAGCAACAAGCTAAGACATAGGCTAAAGCCCAGCCGGTGAATTTTATTTCTGAGCATCATTGAAGAACCTCGAAAAACCGAGTAAAAAAAATGGCGTACATTAGCAAAGGTACAAATATTAGTAAGAGTACCAAGTTATCTGGGGATAAACGATGAAAACATTTTTTTTGCGTGAAAGACGTGCCTATATCAGGCAAGGGTTGCTGCTGTGTCTGACCTTGTTTAGCTTGGCCGGTGTACACGCGCAGTCTGCTTTGCCCCTGCCGCCACCTCCCGTCATTCATTGGCCTGAACCCGAGCCCGAACGCTGGACACAAGAAGATGTGACACTCGAACAAAGGTTCGAGACGGCACGAAAAGAGACACTAGCCGCGCATCAAGAGGCACTAAACGATTGCAAAGAGTTGGCGGCATCTGAGCGCGCCGATTGCATCAGTCAGGCCAAGGCTCAACTCGAACATGAGTTGGCTCAGTTAAAGGCTAAAGCTAGATTTGGAATGGAGCCCAATTAGGGGCACAAGGAGTCGTTTTTGCTTGAGGCCGTACCTGACTTAATTCATACGGCCGTGGCTACCGCCTAGGCCAAATCGACCTGCCCCCAAAAGCGCTACAACCAAGGCGCCCATCAGAAACAGTCCTTGCAGTTCAAGTGCCCAACCGCCCGTTTTGGTGAGGGTCAGGATCTGAGATGCGTGCGCCAAATAAATCGCTAATCCCATATTGAACACAATCACCAAGATCGGAAGAGCGTCGTGTAGGGAAAGAGTGTCTTCG
>CALCPT010000003.1 GCA_937897265.1 uncultured Alcaligenaceae bacterium | reverse complement strand
GGTGGCTCAATTGGTAGCGAGCTCTGTCGCCAAATTGTGAACGCTAAGCCCACAACTCTTCTTTTAGTTGAACAGAGTGAGGCCGCACTCTATCAAATTCACCAAGAGCTACTTGGCCGTGCGTCACATACGCAGACCACTATTGTCCCTTTACTCGCCTCAGTGTGCGACGCGGTGCGTATTGGCGACATTCTGTCTCATTGGCATCCCGAAACTATCTATCATGCTGCGGCTTATAAACATGTGCCTCTAGTCGAACACAACCCTGCCGAGGGCATTAAAAATAATGTGCTCGGCACACTAACGTTTGCCGTAGCCTCTGTTAACTATAAGGTTGATAATTTTGTTTTGATCAGCACAGACAAAGCTGTCAGACCAACGAATATTATGGGCGCGAGTAAACGGCTTGCAGAGTTAATTCTGCAGGCTTTAGCGGTTGAAAGCGTTAACACAACTTTTTCTATGGTTAGATTTGGTAACGTCTTAGACTCATCCGGTTCAGTCGTGCCGAAATTTCGGGCACAAATTCGTGAGGGCGGCCCTGTCACACTCACTCACAAAGATGTGACTCGGTACTTTATGACGATTCCCGAAGCGGCACAATTAGTCATACAAGCAGGTGCGATGTCGCAGGGTGGGGATGTGTTTGTTTTAGATATGGGCAAGTCTGTAAAAATTATTGACTTAGCCTACCGGATGATAGAACTCTCGGGGCGCACAGTCAGGGATGACACAAACCCCGATGGTGACATTGAAGTTAAGGTGATTGGTCTTCGGCCAGGCGAGAAGCTATTTGAAGAGTTGCTAATCGGCAACAGACCAGAAACAACTCTACACCCTCGCATCATGAAAGCGCACGAAGAGTTCTTAGCTTGGACTGTTTTACAAGATAGACTCAAAACACTGGAAAGCTACGCTCTTAGTAACGATGTCTTCGGGATCCGTGAAGTTTTAATCCAACTTAACATGAGCTATACCCCAGATGACGAAATCGTTGAGTGGACGCACCTCGAAAGGCAGTCTAGGCTAGCAGAGTCTCTTGATACGCCAAAAGAGTCAACTTATTAATCTGTTCTTGACTGAACTCTTCTAGCGCGCGGGTGCGCCCACGTTGACCCATCCTAACCCGTACCTCTTGATTTTGAGCTAACGTGGCAATTGCTGTCGCTAAGGCATCCGAATCCTTAACAGGTATTAGCAGGCCATTATCCTCATGGCGTACCGCCGCTCTACAACCCGGCACATCTGTCGTAATGCAGGGTAGGCCACAGGCCATTGCCTCAAGTAATACTTTAGGAAACCCCTCTCGATACGACGGCAAACAAACAATGTCAGCCTCTTGCAACACCACATGCATATCGTCACGATGGCCTAAATAAGTGATCACGCCCTCGGCTATCCAAGCGTCAACATCAGCCTGAAATACTGTAGCGGGATTCGACGTATCCGGCTGCCCAACCAAAATAAATTTGAAATTCATTTCGCGTAATAGTCTTGCCGCTTGTATGAACTCGCCAACACCTTTATCCCACAAAAGGCGAGACGCCATCAATACGACCAACCTTCGCTCGTTATCATTGCGTACTTGAGGCGCGTATTTCACAGTATCAACGCCCGCACCCGGAATCAAGCGAATATGTTGAGGCTTAAGTCCGCTACGAAGCAGTAAATCGCGATCATCTGTATTTTGAACAATCGTCAACCCCCGGTTTAACAACCGAGGGAATAACCAAAATAAGATTTTTTGCGCAAGGGGTACCCTATTGCCTTCAACAAAAATAAACCCTAAGCCGGTAATCGCAGAAACCACATGCGCTAAACCTGACAAACGCGCTGCAAAGGCCCCTACGACAACAGGCCTTAAGGCTACGTGATGTACGATCGAAGGGTTTACTTTTCGGTAAATGTTAGCTAGTGCGAGCGCCTCTGACAGCAGGGCAAAAGGATTCAAGCTGCGGCGACTTGCTTGAAAAGGAATAACAGTAAACCCCGACTCTTCAAGAGGTTGCCGGTGCTCCTGACACCGCGTAACGACCACTATCTCATAGCCCTCCTTCTGTGCAGCTAGCGCCAGATTGAAACGATGCGATATAAAGTACCAATCTTCGGTAACAAAAAAGAGGAGCTTAGGCATTCAGTTATACGCGCCTTTAAAACTTAACAATGTAGCCATTGGCCTTTGAGGGTCTGTTAAAAATAAGCGTCCAGTCGCCACTGCGATTTAGTCGCGATACACTTGCATAAATTGGACGCTTATATGATGGAAGCGCTACAGAAAGAATGAATACATACAAAGCCGTCGTAGGTGACTGTATCAGTGCGCTTTCCAGAGCAGTTAAGCCCGCCACCAGTTTAGTCAACAACTGTCGAATCTTAATGTATCACGCAGTCGGTACCGAGGTTCCAGGAGACATTCAGAAGCTTTACAATATGCCTGTAAAGATATTTCGCCAGCAGATTGAACAATTGGCATATTTTCAACGATCCGGTTCACTCTGCATTTACGATTTAACTGTGGGGGTAGAGACTTCTTCAGGCCTAGTAATTACTTTTGATGACGGTTACCTTGATAACTTCACTGTTGCCGCCCCCATATTAATTAAATATGAGCTTCCCTTCACAGTGTTTGTGGCACCCAAATTAATATTAGATGGTGATACACGTTATCTTTCGATCGCCGCCCTGAAAGAATTAGCAGCTCTTCCCGGAGTCACGATAGGTGGTCACGGCTATAGCCATCGACGGCTAACTGAGCTAGACGATCAAGTCCTTAAAAACGAACTGCTCGATAGTCGCTCTTGGTTAGAAGACATCATTGATAAACCAGTGCTAACAATGTCCTACCCGCATGGCGCCGTCGATGAAAGGGTACTAGGTTTTGTTACCGATTTGGGGTTCACAACAGCTGCCTCTAGTAAATTTGGCGTATTTAATCGCGAACACAGTCGGCTATCGTTGCCTCGAACGGACATTTGGGCGAGAGACACTCTCAAAAGATTTAATTCGAAACTGGGTGGAGCATGGGATTGGATGACTTACTTTAGTCAATAATTCGCTTACAGTATTAAACGTATCTGAACGTTCAGGCCACAACCATGCAAACAATGCCACAATCACTGCTGCCGGTTTCTGTTGTGATACCAGCATACAACGCTGGTGGTACGTTACCTCGAGCCATTCAATCTATTGCATATCAAACATTATTACCAGCAGAAGTTATTATTGTTGATGATGCAAGTACGGACA
>CALCPT010000002.1 GCA_937897265.1 uncultured Alcaligenaceae bacterium | reverse complement strand
TAGACACCATGACGACGCCAGCGGCACGTAACCCTAGGGGCAGCAGCGTGATGAGCACCAGGCCAATCGCAATCATGAAGTCAGCAGCAAGGCGACCCAAGCGCTTGTTCACATTTTTCGATTGGTCGAAGCCGACCTCTAAGCGGTAGTTGGGCGAGAGTTTTTCTCGAAAGCTATCGACTTCCTTAATTAGCGCGTCTCGAACCACAAAGATGTTCTGGTTATCTTTTTGGCTGGCCGTAATGAACAGTGCTTGCTGCCCCTGATATCGCGTTCGATGGGTTTCTTCGGCGTAATCCCAGCTCACGCTGGCCACATCTTTCAAACGCAAAATTCGGCCGCCATTGCTGGCGATCACGGTGTCGGCGATTTCACTGAGCGAGGTGTAACTACCGGTCGTACGAATATTGAAGCGACGACTACCGGCCTCAATGGCGCCACCGGGAATATTGCGATTTTCACTTTGTAAAATCTGAGCAACGCGGCTGACCGGCACTTGGTACTGCGCCAGCTTGCTCAAATCTAGGGCGACTTGAACCTCGGCATTAGGCAGGCCCCAAACCTCCACGTCACGCACGCCCTTAACCTGCTCTAAGCGATCTTGCAGATTTTCAGCGATCTCGCGCATTTCCCGTGGCGAACCATTCGGGCCGATCAAGGCCATCTGCAAAATATTCACTAGGCCAGGGCTGGCCTTCATCACCTGAAGTGACTTTAAGTCAGCAGGTAGACTGCTGCGTACCGCATTGATTTCACGGAGGGCTTCGTCGTACTTCTTTTCGGCGTCTTTACTCCAATCGAACTCGACGCGAACCACGGCTAGTCCGTTTTCGCTATCGCTCCAAATATTCTTAATGTCATCAATACGGTTGATGGCATCTTCGATGGGGTCAGCAACGAGCTTTTCCATGTCGGCCGGGTCGGCACCGGGATAGACCGCCACAATGGTGACCACGGGGATGGCAAACGTGGGGTCTTCGCCACGCGGGATGTTTTTCCAGGTATGCCAACCCAGCGCCATGAGCAGCGCGAACATCACCAGCGTGAATTGGAAGTTACGTACGGAGAAGGCGGTTAAACGCATGTTCGGCTCCGATTACCGTAAGACGCGAACAGGCATGCCGGGATTAAGCCAGGCGGCACCTTCGCTAACGACCCGTTGTCCTGCTTGCAAGCCTGCGGTGACGATCACGCGATCATCTTGAATGGCACCCACTTCGATGATTTTCTGTTGAGCCTTATTTTGTGCATCCACAATGTAGACCTTGGCTTTTTTATCTTGCCCTTCAAGCACGGCGCCGAGCGGCACAGTGAGCTGCTGCCCCGAGTTTTTCGACGACAACAGTTGGGCTTCTCCAACTTGGCCGGCAATGAACTTAACGCCTGCAATCGAAGGGAGTGCCAAGGTCACGGTAATTGTTCCGGTACGAGGGTCAGTGGCTGCTCCAACCTCTTTCACACGGCTATTGAAGGTTTGGCCCGGATAGGCATTGATGCGGACTAGGGCGCTATCACCCACTTTGACGCGTGTTGCGGCTTGATCATTTAGCCCGACACGCAGCACCCAGCCTTGATCGGCACGACTCACGACCAGAACCGGGGTGCCCGGTGCAGTGACCTCACGGGCCTCTGCGAGACGCTGCAGCACCACGCCATTGGCAGGCGCGACAATGACGGCTTGTTGGCGGTTGAAGCGAGCCGCACTTAAATTGGATTCCATCATGGCGACTTGTGTGCGTGCGTCTTGCGCCACTTGTTCTGCCAACACGCCTTGCTTGAATAGCGATTCCGCACGGGCAGCATCACGCTTAGCCTTATTTAAGCTTTCACTGATTTGACGAACTTGCGCATCGAGCTCGGTGGTGTCTAGGGTCGCTAGCGTCTGCCCTGCGCGCACATTATCGCCAGCTTCTACCAGCATACGGTTAATCAACCCGCCCGTTTTAAAGCCGAGACGAAACTCTTCTTGGCTGCCAACCAGGCCTGTTGCAGCGTCGGTATTGGCACTACTGTCATGACCTACGACCACAACACGTACCGGTTGAGCGGGTGCTGCTACCGGCGCTACCTCTTTGCTGCAGCCGGTCATAAAAAATACGCTGGATGCGGTGAGCGAAGCCATCAGCAGGAGGTGTGAACGGCGAGTGTGATTGGCACGAGTGTCGTGCATGCGGCCGTGAGAGAGCATGGGTCATACCTAGCAGTCATTCTGATGACCTGAACATAACATACTCATCAGTATGCTTTATGGGAAATCTGACGAGAGTCATGGCGATTTGGGTCACTCGCCCAGCAGCAAACGTTGCCTGTGGCGGCTTTTCGGCCTGTACCGGCGATGCGTTAGGGCGTCATTGGGCAGCGTAAAATGAAGCTGTCAAATATTTGGCTCAGGAAAAGTTGGTTTTTTACGGGCAGAGCGGCGCTAACGGCACTGATGGTGGAGCCGTCATCGGCAAATAACAGGCTGCCGCGACCGGTCTCTGGGTCTACGTCATAGACCTTGGTGGGGGAGCGTTGGCCAGGCAGCTGCCAGTGCAAAAGCACACTGGGCAGAGACGGGTAGGAGGGCACAATAAAGTGAGCGTTGTCGGCCAGGTTAATGCTATCGAGCAGGGATAAATTGCCCAAGGATGTTTGTTGCACGAGGCGACCATCTGGCGCGCGCTGATAGCGACGAAGGCCTTCCCCTAACGTCTGGGTGATCCACACGGTATTGCCTTGAATGAGAATGCCATTGGCGACAGCAAAATCGTCGGCAGCGACACGCCATCCTATGTTCGGACGATAGACCGCCACATAGCCCTTGCGTTGCAGAAAGATCAGTTCGGCAATGCTGGAGCCATCTTCGCGCTCATTGGTGACATAGACATCGCCGTTGTCTGCCACGGCCACATCATTCGGTGCAGACAGCAAGGGGCTACGGAGTAGCTCTTGGAAAATCAGGTTGTCGCCGACAAGCTCATAAATGACCAAGGCATGGCGATCACTGAACAGATCCTTATCGTGGTTAACGACATACAACCACCAGCGTCCGTTGCGTTGGATGAGGTCTAGCCCTTGGGGTCGCAGAATAAAACTTTCAGGCTCTTGTGAGCGCTGCAAAAGCAGGGGTTTGTCGCTATTTAGCGCAAGGGCATAGAGGTTGCCATGACTGCGAAAGTTCCGACGGTCGTGACTGGAGAAAATAATTCTCGGGGTCGCCGTGGCTTGCAGCGTCATATCGTCAGGACCGGGTCCCGTGGCTATTCGCTGACATGTTTTAGGATTGATGAGCGTCGTGGCATGCGCCAAAGGCGGCAAAAGCAGTGTGAAACACAGGAAGAGTCGAAACACACGTATGTCCTTGGCGCAGCAAGCGACCTAAGTCTTTGACCGATCTGAAATTTAGGGCTTTTGAGGCGTTTTTTCCAGCGACTCCAGACGAGCGGCTTTTAGTGCGATGAGTTTGTCGGCATCGGCCTGTTGCAGGCGCAGAGCTTCGATACGCTCCTCCAAGTCGGCATTATCGGCTTTGATCGCCTCAATGGACTCTAGTTCTAGCGCCAGTGTGTCGGCACTAACCGGCAACGCTTTCGCGGCCGCCGTACCCTGATTAGCGGCTTCTTGCGGAAGCGCGTGTTGGCGATGCCAAGCGAAGGAGCCGACAACCACCAGCCCCATGAGTCCCAGCAATCCCAACACGCGTTTATTCATGACAATTACCAGGCCAGAGCGCCACCCGTTTGATACTCGGTGACGCGGGTTTCGAAGAAATTCTTTTCCTTGCGGAGGTCCATAATTTCAGACATCCACGGGAAGGGATTCTTCACGCCCGGGAACTGTTCTGGCAAGCCCAATTGCACCAGACGACGATTGGCGATGAACTGCA
>CALCPT010000001.1 GCA_937897265.1 uncultured Alcaligenaceae bacterium | reverse complement strand
GCACACCCATTGGATCTAAGTTTTCAATTGAGCAAACGATGATGCAGTTGTCCGCGCGGTCACGTACCACTTCCATCTCAAACTCTTTCCAACCCAAGAGGGACTCTTCAATCAAGAGCTCGCTGGTGGGTGAAGCCTCAAGGCCTCGACGACAAATGGTTTCGAACTCTTCTGCGTTGTAAGCAATACCGCCGCCGCTACAGTGCCCGGCAGGTTGCCCAAGCCGCCGATAATAACGGCCATAAAGCAGAAAGGCAAAATATCAACTCCAGTACGAAAATCCACCGTTGTGATTGGCGCTGCAATGACACCACCAAGTGCAGCCATCGCAAAGCCGATACCAAACGTAAAGAAATAGACGTACTGAGTCGGTATCCCCATGGCGGTCGCCGTGTCACGATCATGGCGTACTGCTCTCATCCAGGTGCCGAGTTTTGTCTTTTTTAGAAAGATGAAGAACGCAACAATTGCGATAATTGAAGCCACAGCGGCAAAAATTCGATACCACTCGTATTCAATACCAAACAATCCAAAGGTACCTTGAATCGGCGACATGATTCGTTTTGGTGCTGCACCAAACGTCATTCGTACAACTTCTTGAATAATCATCGACAGGCCAAACGTTGCCACAATGGATAGTGCAGCGTTGTTTTTGATTCGCTGAATAATCGAATACTGAACAAGCACGCCGAGCGCAAAACCAATGAGGGGCGCGATAATCAGCGCCGGCCAGAACAGTCCAAGCGTATTCAGTGTTGTGTAGGTGAGGACCGTCCCCACCATAAAAAAATCGCCATGGGACAGGTTGATAATGTCCAACAATCCAAAAATGATAGACAGCCCTAGAGCAATGAGCGCAACGATCAGCCCAAATACGATGCCGTTAATAGCCAAAGCTACTATCGTTTGATTCATGTGATTCTTTCTGTGGGTGCCTGAATAGTGATAGTCAGTCTAATGGACTACTCTAAAAATGCAAGGCTGTTTTTTGCAAGCATGGTTGCAAAAAATCAACCTGATGAAGCTATTGATTCAAAAATACGTCATCTGATTCAAAAATAGACTTGATGAACCGATGAACTTGAGAGACTCGCTCGACCGCCAAGAGGTCACTTTGAGCACTGATATAGATCTCACGCTTTACTCGAACACTGTCGGTCAAGACAGGCATCAATTCTGAGCCCTTGGGAATCGCAAACTTAGGGAATAGGCCTAGACCAACTCCAGAGGAAGCGAAGGCGATCTGTGCCACCATGCTGCTAGAAGTGACCTGAGCTTCTGGTCCCTTAAGCACTTCATCCAACCAACGTACCGTGTCCATCTGGATCAAATCGTCGATGTATGTCACAAAACGGTGTTGTTTCAG